>JAJQIL010000010.1 GCA_021199235.1 Lachnospiraceae bacterium
TTCTCCGGGGCCTATGTTAAAAATTTTTCAGGACATTTTCAAAAACGCTTGACAGCCCAAATTTATCTTTTTTTAAGAAAATTTTCTGGAATTTTTTCCGGCACTTTTTTCTGCCTTTTGGCCGTTCTTTTCGAGAAGCTGTCGAACCTCCTCAAAAGAACGGTGAACCTGCAGGAGCTTTCGGTTCCAGTCCGGTCTGGCGTTGATAAGCAGATACAGATTTTTTCGAATACCGCGAAGCCGCATAGTTCGTACCCTCCGGATGAGCCGTGGAGAGTGTCCGATTGTCTTTGCCTGTGAAAGAATGTGGCCGTAGTCAGGCGGACTGTCCGCGGCTGGTTTTACATTATTATATGCAGGAACATGCAGGAACGTCAGCGGTAAAGTACCACTTTGCAGATAGGGTTTCCTTTCGCTGAGAAGCGCTCTTCGTATTCAGTCATGATATTGCCGGGCAGCATCGTTTCGTCGTGGTGCAGATCGAAAGTACAGGCTTCCGTTGTCCACCCGGAGATGCGGGCTTCGTCAAGCGCGAAATCAAAGAGTGTGCGGTTGTCAGTCTTAAATTCGACCCGGCCGTCCGGCTTAAGGATCTGATCATAGCGCGCGAGAAATTCGCGCCCGGGCAGGCGGCGCTTTGCGTGTCGGTCCTTGGGCCAGGGATCGGAAAAATTCAGATAGATGCCGGAGACCTCGCCGGGGCCGAACACATCGGTCAGATCCTCTGCGTCCATCCGCAGAAACAGCAGGTTGGTCAGATCGGGCAGTTGTTCCCGCTTTTCGAGGGCGCGCACCAGCACGCTGGAGAATTTTTCGATGCCGACATAATTCCGGTCGGGATGAAGACCGGCAAGCTCTGTCAGAAATCGCCCTTTCCCCATGCCAATCTCCAGATAAAGCGGCTGTGCGCGGACAAAGACCGTGTCCCAGTGTCCCTTTTTTTCCCGCATCTTATCCTCATGGATGACAAAGGGGCTTTCAGCGATGGCTTCCCGTGAGCCGGGAATGTTGCGAAGTCTCATGATCGTATTCTCCTGTCTTTTGGTTATGATGCTGTTCTAAACTTTTATTTCCATTTTATAGGGGAAATTGGAAATGTCAAGAGGCCGTTTTTTCCTGATTTACGGGAATCTTTATATTGACTTTGGAGAGGACATAAGATAAAATGTTAAAAAGATTTAAATATTCTGTAATCAAATTTAATGAACTTATTACATGATATATGAGGGATGTGGCTATGAAGGTTATGGTTGAACCTGCAGTGGTTAGCGAAGCTGAGAGGAGAGGGCGCTCCTGCGCATTGCTCAGAAAGACAGTGCTGATGGCTGTGTTTGCGCTGGCGCTTCTGTTTCTGACTCCGGGTGTGCGTTCGGAGGCGGCCTGGGTGACGACGCAGAATGGTGTGATGTATACGACATCAGACTCTGTGGGATACGCGGTCGGACTGGTGACGATTGACGATGCCAGATATTATTTTAATGAAAGCGGCATCATGCAGACCGGTGTGGTGACAGTCGGCAGCAAGCTGTATTATTTTGCTGCGGACGGCAAGATGCAGTACGGCTGGATTACGGATGCTGCCACGAAAAAGAAATATTACGCGGATAAGTCGACCGGGATGCTGTATGTCTCCAAATGGTACGGCAAGTATTATCTGCAGTCTGACGGCACGATGGCTGTCAGCAAATGGATCGGCAATAAGTGGGTCAATTCAAAGGGCAAGTATACCGGCAAGAGAAAGACCGGCTTTGTGACGCTGGAAGGGAAGACCTATTATTATAAAACGAAATCGAAATACAGTACGGGCTGGTTTAAGGTAAGCGGCAAGTATTATTACGCGAATTCGAAGGGCGTGGTGCAGAAGAGCACCTGGGTCGGCAAAAAATATGTAAACAGCAAGGGCGTGATGGTGACCGGCAAGAAGACGATCGGTTCGAATACCTATATCTTTAAGTCGAGCGGAGTCCGCTATGCCAGCTGCTGGGTGAAATACAGCGGGAAATACTATTACTGCAATTCGAGCGGTGTGGTACAGAAGAGTAAATGGATCAGCAGCGGCAAATATTATGTCAATTCAAACGGCGTCCGGGTGACCGGATGGCAGACCATCGATGGGAAGAAATATTATTTTTCATCCAAGGGCGTGAAGCAGACCGGGGTGAAGAAGATCAGCAGTAAGTTCTACTATCTTGGCTCGGACGGGGTGCTTGTGGCCAATGGCTGGGCGAGTGCGGATTATTACGCGAATTCCAGCGGCGTGCTTCTGACCGGCCTGCAGGCGATTGACGGAGAGATTTATTATTTTGATACAGGCACGGCGAAAAAGGTGAGCGGGACGAAGAAAAAGATCGGTTCTTCTACCTATTACTTCCGGGCTTCGAGCGGATGCGCGATCCGCAGCACGCGGATGAAGATCACGGAAAGCGGGACTGTGCACTGGTACTATTTCGGCAGCGATGGCAAGATGGTGACGAGCACCTGGGTGAATCAGTATTATTACGGCTCCAGCGGCTACCAGACGAGTACACGCTCGACCGGGTGGTTTACGACCGGCACCACCACTTATTATCTGACCGACGATTATGAGACGCTGACCGGGCTGCAGACGATTGACGGCTATACGTATTATTTTGATTCTTCGGGAATTATGCAGACGGGCTTACAGACAATTGGCTCTTACAAGTATTATTTCTATTCCGACGGCAAGATGGCGACGTCGACGACCATTACAGTGGGGTCTGTTACTTACACGATCGGGTCGGACGGCAAGGTGACAGCAGAGGAAGGGATCACTGCCAGCGGCAGCACGCTTGGATCACAGATTGCCAATTATGCTCTGCAGTTCGTCGGCAATCCTTATAAATATGGCGGATCGAGCCTGACGAGCGGCGCGGACTGCTCCGGATTTACGATGGCGGTGTTTGCCCACTTTGGCATCACGCTGCCGCACATCGCGGACTCGCAGATGAAAGGAATTTCTACCTCTGTTACTCCGGTGGAGGTGGAAGTGAGCACGGACAGTCTTCTGCCGGGCGATCTCCTCTTCTATGGAACGTCGAGCTACGCGTCGCATGTGGCGATTTACATCGGCAACGGACAGATCGTGCATGCGAGCAATTCGCAGGCCTATCCGGCAGGCGGCATTAAGATATCGAATTACAATTATAAAACACCGGTAAAGGCGCTTCGCTACTGGTCATAAGCTCCCTTCTGACATCATAGAATGATACAAATTTCCGGTCAGGATGTGTGGAGCTTGGAAAATAATGACAGGAAAAAGCAAAAGGCCGTTAAGCTGTTTCAATATTTTATGATCCTGGTGCTGCTGGCGGCGGCCATGCTGCTGCCGGCATATGGGGCGGAACACCGTGCGGAAAAGACGCAGGGCGACGCGGTGAACGCCAGCCGGATCGTCATTGATCCGGGGCATGGCGGCTTTGATTCGGGCATGGTAGGAGCAAGCGGCGCCAGCGAGAAGGAACTGAATCTGGTTTACGCGAAAAAGCTGGCTGTCCTGCTTGAAGCACAAGGCTATGAAGCGGTGCTGACACGAGAGACAGAGGAAGGCCTTTATGACGCGGATGCTTCTAATAAAAAGGCACAGGACATGGAACGGCGCGTTGCGCGGATCGCAGAGGAGAATCCCGTTCTGACGGTCAGTATTCATCAGAACAGCTATCCGGACGATTCGTCCGTGAAAGGGCCGCAGGTCTTTTATTATGAACAGTCCGCGGAGGGAGAGAAGCTGGCGGCGGCAATTCAGGAGTGCCTGAACACGGAGCTTGCGGTCGAACGGCCGCGGGTACAGAAGGGAAATACGACGTATTATATATTGAAGAGATCCGTCAGCACAACCGTGATCGTAGAATGCGGTTTTCTGACAAATCCGGAGGAAGAGGCTCTGCTTCAGGAGGAAGCGTATCAGGATCAGGTAGCGCAGGCCATCTGTGATGGGATTCTGGAATATCTGGAAGGATAAAAAACCGGCGGAAGGATACCCACATTTGGGTATTTTCCGCCGGCTTTTATGCGTAGGGGACAAGTCTCCCTGCTCGATTGTGCAGAAGACAGCAAACCGCCTCCTGCTCGATTCGATTATACGTTTTTCATTTGCATGCGGAGGTTTCCGCAAAAAGGAATCAATCGCGTCCGCAAACTCAAAGCTTAATGTTTTTGAATAAAGAAGCAAGCGAGGTGGTGGCGCTTTCTGCCTTCGGCATCTTGTAAGTCTCTTCCTCAATCTCCTGCGCGGCTACATCCTCCAGCACTTTCATGCTGAGGCTGATCTTGCCGTCCTTTACCGCGATGACTTTGACCTTGACGGTCTGTCCTTCCTTGAGCACAGCACCTGGATGCCTGATGCGCTGCTGGCTGATCTGGGAGACATGCACAAGGCCGCTTAAGCCTTTGCCAAGATTGATAAACGCGCCGTAATCCTTGATGGTCTCCACAACGCCTTCCGTCACAAGTCCGACTTCGACATTGGAGATGCGCTGCTTACGTTCTTCCTGCTCTTTTTCACGGAGAATGTCGCGCGCGGAGAGCACCAGACGCTTATTGTCCGGCTCTGCGGTGATGACACGTACTTCAATCTCACGGCCGACATACTCATCGAGATTCTCCACATAGGAGAGCGAGAGCTTGGAAGCCGGGATAAATCCGCGGATTCCTTCGACATACGTAGTCACGCCGCCCTTGATCGCTTCATTGATCTTGACTGTGATGTTGGACTGCTCCTTCTCAAGCTGCTGCAGACGCTCCCAGCCGAGCACGGCCGCCGCTGCTTTCAGAGAGAGCTGAATGCGTCCCTGGGCATTGTCGCGGCGGATGACTGTCGCGGAGATCTCCTGCCCGATCTCAAAATCACGGAAAGAGAAATTCGGATCGTCGCTTGCGTCTTCCAGACGAACGATACCGTCTGTATAGATGCCAAGGTCAACGGTCAGTTCCTCATCGGAAACGCCGATGATGGTACCCTTGAGAATGTCGCCCTCGTGGATCGGCTTCATGGATGCGGTGATCGCCGCGTCATAATCCGCCATGGTCTCTGCCGGTGCTTCCGGTGCCGGCGTTTCTTCTGCCGGAGCCTCGGTTGCCGGAGTTTCTTCAGCTGCACTGGCTTCTGCTTCTGCCGGAGCCTCAGCTTCTGCCGTTTCCGGTGCATTCACGTTCGCTTCTGCAGCCGCTTCAGCGGATTCTGCCGCTGGCTCTTCTGTTTCCTGTGCAAGTACTTTTTCTTCTTCGCTCATAACTTCCGTTTCCTCCTGACGCTTGCGTCCGGATTCTGCGGACGCCTGAATAAGTTTATTCTAACACAGCTTTTTCTTTTTGAACACTGAAAAAAGAGAAAATAATAAAAATAGTTTCAAAAATACGCTTATGGTGATATACTGTTTGAAATGAGGCAGCGGCGGACACTGAGTTTCTGAAAAACAGATCAGGCGATCAGAAAAGACCAGACGATCAGAAAAGACATGTGATTCTGTATCAGACAGAAAGCGTCCGCAGAGGAGAACGGGAAATGAAGACAGCAGTGGAAAACATGAGAGAGGGCGTCCGCGAAGAAGGCATCCGCCGCGCCGGTGAGATTCTGCGGCAGGGCGGCCTGGTTGCGTTCCCGACGGAGACGGTTTACGGACTTGGCGCGAATGCGCTGGATCCGGAGGCGTCCGCGAAGATTTACCGGGCGAAGGGAAGACCGTCGGACAACCCCCTGATCGTCCATATCGCCAGATGGGAGGCCATCGGGAGGATTACCGGGGAGCTCCCGGCACAGGCGAAGCTTCTCTCAGACGCGTTCTGGCCGGGACCTCTGACGATGGTTCTGAAAAAGTCGCCGGAGGTGCCATATGCGACGACGGGCGGTCTGGATACGGTGGCCGTGCGTATGCCGGACAATGAGATCGCGCGTGCGCTGATTCTTGCGGGAGGCGGTTATGTGGCCGCGCCGAGCGCAAATACCTCCGGCCGTCCAAGCCCGACGACAGCACAGCATGTCGCGGAGGATATGGACGGTGTCATCGACATGATCATTGACGGAGGCCCCGTTTCTATTGGTCTGGAATCCACGATCGTGGATCTGACGGAAGACATTCCTGTGATTCTGCGCCCGGGGTTTATCAGCCAGGAAATGCTGAGCAGTGTGGTTGGCGAAGTGCGGATGGACCGGGGGCTTCTTGCGGATGATCCTTCCATCCGGCCCAAAGCACCCGGGATGAAATACCGCCACTATGCTCCGAAAGCACCGCTGTTCATTGTGGAAGGTGAGCGGGAGCGTGTGCAGGAGAAGATCAATGAGCTGTCTGCGTCTGAGTCGGCGGCAGGACGGAAGGCGGGAGTCATTGCAGCGGAGGAGACATCAGACGGCTATTCTCACGCGATTGTCAGAACCATCGGTTCCCGGAAGCAGGAGATTACGATCGCGCAGCATCTTTATGCGATCCTGCGGGAGTTCGACCTTCTGGAGGTTTCCGTGATCTATTCGGAATCCTTTGAGACGCCGCAGATGGGAGCGGCGATTATGAACCGGTTGATGAAAGCGGCCGGCCATCAGGTGATCGAGGTGTAGTTTTAACTTTGGACAGAAAAGGGAATGGAGAATTGGGGGAAATGTTTTGAAAAAAATTGACAGACTGATTTTTGTGAGTCAGGCGGATACGGCGGCCGGGCCGATGGCGGAGGCGATCCTGCAGAGCAAATATCTGCTGGATGAGCTGGATGTGACGTCAAAGGGGCTTGTCGTACTGTTTCCGGAGCCGATCAATCCCAAGGCGGAGGCGGTGCTGGCAGGCAAAGGCCTGACGATGAAGGAACACATGAGCGATCCGCTTGTGCGGGAGGATTTCGACGAGCGTACTCTGATGCTGGTTTTTACAGATGAGGTCAGGGAAAAAGTGCTGGAAACGTTTGCACCTCAGCACGAGGAGATGGTGCAGGTACTCCATCGCTTTGTCGGCGAGGCGGAGGGACCGCAGAATCCGTACGGCGGTTCTCTCGCGGAATACGGGCAGTGCTATTCAGTGCTGGAAGCACTGATCAAAAAACTGGTAGTACAGTTAAATGAGGAGGAATTACTATGTTAGCAGTGGGTTGTGATCAGGCAGGTTATGGGCTGAAGCTGGAAATTCTGAAGTATCTGGATGAAAAAGGAATTGAGTATAAGGACTGCGGCACCTGGTCCGCAGACGCTGTGGACTATCCGGTCTACGCAAAGGCGGTCGTACAGGAGATCCTTTCGGGACGTGCCGAAAAAGGTATTCTGATCTGTGGGACCGGCATCGGCATGTCGATGACCGCCAATCGTTATAAAGGGATCCGCGCGGCGCTTTGCGGCGACTGTTTCAGCGCGGAAGCCACCCGTATGCACAATGACGCGAACATCCTCTGCATGGGCGCGAGGGTCACAGGACCGGGGCTTGCGGTGATGATTACGGAGACATTCCTGAACACGCCGTTTTCCGGGGCGGAACGCCATGCGCGCAGAGTGCGGATGATTGATGAAGAGTGAGGGGCTGCAGCAACCTTAAGAATATCTAAAAGATTTGGACATATTTCTGTGGTAAAATACAGAAAATTTGTGAAAACGCTTAGCGTGACGTGCGGTTCCGGTAAAACGGTGCAGGCGCGGATTTCAGGAAATGACTACTGTTGTTTTTTATATGTTCAGGAGGAGAGAAAATGCAGAAGATAATGATCATGGACCATCCGGTGATTCAGCACAAGATCGGCATCATTCGGAGAAAAGAGACCGGATCCCGTGACTTTCGGGCAATGATCGGTGAGATTGCCATGTATATGTGTTATGAGGCGACGCGCGACCTGAAGCTTCAGGACGTAGAGATCGAGACGCCGATCGCAAAGACGACCGTGAAAGAGCTGAGCGGAAAGAAGCTGGCGGTGGTGCCGATCCTTCGTGCCGGACTTGGTATGGTGGACGGTATGCTGGCGATGATGCCGGCGGCAAAAGTGGGACATATCGGTCTTTACCGCGATCCGGAGACCTTAAAGCCGGTGGAGTATTACTGCAAGCTCCCGGCGGACTGTGATGAGAGAGAGGTATTTGTGGTGGATCCGATGCTGGCTACGGGCGGCTCCGCGGCGGCGGCAATCCAGATGCTGAAGGATAAGGGCTGCAAGAGCATTCGTTTTATGTGCATCATTGCTGCTCCGGAAGGAATTGAGGCGATGAAAAAGGCGCACCCGGACGTGGATATGTACATCGGAGCACTGGATGATCATCTGAATGAACATGGCTACATCGTACCGGGTCTCGGAGACGCAGGCGACCGGATTTTTGGTACAAAGTAAGAGGCGCGCTGACTGTGAAGGAATATGACTGTGAAGATACTGAACATACAGAACAGTTACGAAGGTACAGAACAGTTGCGAAGTGCGGACAGTTTATAACTGCGACAGTGAAAGGTGAATGAGGATGAGGAAGCTTAGAAAAATTGCTGCGGTTTTGCTGACGGCTGCTCTGCTGGTGCAGCAGTGCAGCGTTACCGGATTTGCTGAAGAAGGCCAGACGACGGAAACGCAGGCGGCTACGGAGGCACAGACGCAGGCGGCTACGGAGGCACAGACGCAGGCGGCTACGGAGGCACAGACGCAGGCGGCTACGGAGGCGCAGACACAGGCGGCTACGGAGGCGCAGACGCAGGCGGCTACCGAAGCACAGACACAGAGTTCTGCCGGGACAGAGGCACAGACTTCTGCGGATGAGACGCAGGCGGCAACAGAGGCACAGACGCAGACTTCTGCTGAGACGGAAGCGCAAACCTCAGCGGATGAGACGCAGGAATCTGCGACTGAGGCGGAGACCGCTGAATCCGGGAAGCAGACGTCATCAAAAAACACCGGAAAGAAAGAGACAGAGGAGACCGAGCGGTCGGAGCGGGAGAATTCCGGAGATAAGCTGAAGCTTAAAAATCTGGTAGAGAAACTGTCCTCTGTCCTGTCTTATTTGTTTGTTGCGGAGACAGTGACCATTCCGGATGAACTGACTGCGGATGCCGAAGAAGCGGTAACCACAGAGACGCCATCCGAGGATACGGCGGAACTGGCGGCTTCGGCGAATGCAGGAGAAACTGCTGTCAGCGCGGTTTCTGAAGAAGCGGCAGCTGTCAATGCGGTTTCCGAAGATGCGGAAACAGCTTCCGGAGAAGACGCGGCTTCTGATATGTCTTTTGAGGAGGAATTAAATCTGGAGGATCTGATCCTCGATGGCGATGAGGGTAAGGCTCTTCTCACTGATCTTAAGAAACTGTCCATCAGCCTGGCGGACGCGAAAACATCAAAGTCCGTTACGGTGATCAATCTTTATGCGGATGAGGACGGCAATCTGGATGAGGCACAGCTGGAAGCTTTGTTTTCAGATAAAGTGCTGGACGTGACAGATATGGCCTATGTGATTAATATTGTGGCGGATTCAGCGAAACAGGATCTTACCTTTTCCGGTTACGCAATGAAGCGGTCTGACAAGACGGTTGATTATGAAGACGCCTTTGAGGCCGGAGATGTGATTTATAACTTTGTGGCGCTGGAAGACGACGATTATGCGGACTATACCGGTACGCTGAAGCTTTCCGATGGGATACAGGGAACCGTTCTGGCCCCTGCGGCGACGGTGGAGGTCGCGGGTGACCTTTCCGGTGCGGTTTACGCCAGTTCCGTGACGGTAAAGGATGCGGAGGCCGCGCTTCTGCGGGTCGCGTTCTCTACCGGGGCTGAGGAAGAGACCGAGGCGGGGACGGAAGCAGCCACTGAGACGGAAGCAGTGACCGAGACAGAAGCAGGGACGGAAACTGCAGCGGAGACAGAATCAGAGACCACGGCCGCGACGGAGACGGAATCGGAAACGGAGGGCTCGCTTCGATACGCAGTACCTCTGACCGTGACATTAAATGTCCTTGACCGTGATGGGACAGCGCTGGCAGGGAATGAGACGTTTTACGTGAATGTTTATTCGGATGCGGCCAGAACGCAGACGGTGACTGTTTATACAGATTCAACCATGGCGACGGCTGCGAACAGCAGCACGCCGATTGCGATCTCCATGGATGGAAGCAGTACGCAGACTGTGACCTTTGTGCTGGAAGCGACTGCTGAAGAGCAGACCTTTTATATCGGAGAGACAGACAGCACCGGCGCGGAAGTGGCCGGCGGTGTAAGCGGATTTGCCTACAATGTTTCTTATCCGGACACGAATGCGAATGCGGTGACTGTCAGATATGGGGATACGGCAGCGGCGGTGACGGTGCAGAATCAGCTGAATGATTCTACAGTAAAGATCAGTGTGCGGGATTCGTCGGACGGCGGTCTGCTCTCCGGCGCGAAGCTGGCAATCAAGGACAGCTCCGGCAAGATTTATGAGGTCAGCACGGTTGGCAGCAAGACGTTTACCTCCGGCGAGGCGGAGATCGTATGGACCAATGCCCTGACAGATGGTGAGACGTATTATCTGACGGAGATTACGGCTCCGGATGGCTATACACCGGTGCCGGATGTTGCATTTACAGTAGTACGGGGCTGCACGACAGAGGTAACGATTGAGAATGCCGCGACGGCTTCGACCGATTATAAGCTTACCGTTACCAAGCAGGTGTATGTGGGAGATTATCAGGTCTATGCCTATGACACGACATCGGGCACGTATCAGGCAAAGGGCGCTTACACATATTATTTTGCACTCTTCTCAGATTCCGCCCGTACAAAAAAGGTCAGCAATGTAGTATCGCTGGATGTGAGCGGATTTACGGGGACTGTGACATTCTCCAATCTGACTGAGAACGGCGTTTATTACCTGTCAGAGACGGATCAGTATGGTATTGTGAAGACATCGACGAGCTCGCTGACGATCCGCTACACGAACAGCGGCAAGGTGACCATGTCGGATACGACGCGGAGCATGGTGGCGCAGAATGTCTATACGTCGCTGCCCGGCGGCTATCGTTACACCGGCACGCTTTCGCTGACACTGAATGTGACCGACTCCTCGGGAACGGCGGAAGCGGTGACGAACACATTTTATCTCGGAATTTACCGGAATTCGGATTACAGTGACACACCGACAATCGTGAAGATGAGCCTTTCGAATGCTTCCTCTGTCACAGTGCGCAGACGCATCCTGCTCTCCGGTGAGAACAGCATGACCTACTATATCGCAGAGGTAGATTCGAGCGGAAACCGTATCACCGATTCTTCCACATTCTCCTATGTGGTATCGGTTGACAAGCCAACCGTGACGATCTCCAAAGGGAGTACGCAGTCGGTGACAGTGACGAATAAACTGAAAGCATCGAAGGTAACGCTTTATCTCACAAAGCGCGTTTACGAGGGAACGACGCAGAAAGCGGTGAGCGAGACGTTCTACGTGGGACTCTTTAAGGATGCGGATCTCACGGAGCTTTATGCGGATCCGATCGCCATGAAGCTGGACAATGCGAGCGAGAAGACATTGAAGCTGACGCTGAATCTGGGCTCGGCCTCCGGCGTGACGATCTATATCGCGGAGGTGGACAAGGACGGCAATGTAATCACGGATCAGCGCTCGTTCGGTTATCAGATTAAGGTAGTCAACGCAACGGCCGCGTTTACCCAGGACAATCTGTCGATACAGACCGTTTTGCTGAACTCGGTATACGGATCGACGTCGAGCGACGACTGGGATTCCATTCTGAGTACGACCTCTTCGGATTTGCTGACTGATACCTCTTACTATACGGTGTCTGACAACGGTTCCGTATCGGGCGAGACAACCTCGGTGGAGACCGGGGATAATACGCCGCTGTTTGGCTATGTGCTGCTGATGGGCGTGGCATTCCTGGTGCTTGCCCTGAGTGCGGGGAGAAGACGCAGACTGATGCGGTGAGAAAGCAGTGTCAGAGAATCTTTTGGAAAAATATAGAGCGCATACAAAACTGCGGTAATAAAATAAAAAGTAATAAAGCGATATCAGCATTACGAACCGGTGAGGCATATCTCACCGGTTCTTTTTTTGCTTTATAGGGAAACTTCGTTCCTATAAAGCAAAAAACGCTCCGCGAGGATGCGCACTCGCGCGTAGAGAATTATGTCGCTGAAGCGACCACGCTCGGCGCGAGAATGCGCCAAGGCGCATTCTATTTTTATTGCTCGAATCATAGAATAAGATAATTACGGCAGGACACGGAGGCGTGAAAAGAAGATGAAGATTTTGTTGTATCTGTCGGAAGTCATGATACCGTTCGTGATTTTTTGCATTGTGAGTTATGGAATGACAGCGAAAGTGCCGGTATATGACTGCTTTGTAAAAGGAGCGGCTTCGGGCCTGGAAACGGTTGTGAAGCTGGCGCCGACATGGATCGGACTGATGGTTGCGACCGGGGTGCTTCGCGCATCGGGCTTTCTGGATCTGCTGGCGGCAGGAATCGGGCAGATCCTTCCGAATGAACTGTTTCCCTCCGCACTGGTACCGCTGGGCGTCGTGAAACTGGTTTCATCCGGCGCGGCCTCCGGACTGCTTCTGGATATCTACAGGCAATATGGGACGGATTCCCTGACCGGTCTGACCGCCTCCCTGATGCTGTGCAGCACGGAGACGGTTTTTTATACGATGAGCGTCTATTTTATGAGCGCCGGAATCAAAAAAACGCGCTACACGCTGGGCGGCGCGCTGCTGGCCTCCGCCGCCGGAATTGCCGCGAGCACAGTGCTGGCAAGGTGGATGCTCCGCTGATGCCGGATGTATATGCCTGACCGCAGCATCCACAAGCAGTATTTTACTCACGCTCCAGTGCCTCCAGTTCTTCTATGGATTTTTCAATCACTTTTCCTTCTTTCACTTGCTGGTCCGCTTTTTTGAGCTGCTTTATATTAGCTGTGGAATAAAAAGGATCTTTGGGTGCAGTGATTTCGAAAGGAATTCGTCTGTCACGAAGAGCTTTTTTTGTATAAAGCATATAAAACGTACTGATACTCATGCCCATAGTTGAGCACATTTCTTCAAGTTCTTTTTTTTCATCGTCATCAAGACGGATACTGATTGTAGTCATAGATAAGCACCTTCCTGTTCATATAATATAAAAAAATAGCATAAATTGAAGCAAATTGCAAGCAAAATCTTTCAAAATGAAGTTATTTTGAAAGCTGCAGACAATGCTTGTAATCTGACAAAGGAAAGACAGTGCAAAAGAAAAAACGTGTAGAAGCAACTGCCGGCCTGTGTTATACTCAATCTGTTATAGTATATCTATGTAAAATGGTTACGATACATGAAGAGAGGAGCTTTTCAGATGAAAATTCTTATCGTAGTAGACATGCAGAATGATTTTATAGACGGAGCGCTCGGCACGAAGGAAGCGGTCGCGATCGTGGACAATGTGCGGAAGAAAATTGATGAGTATCTGGGCAGTGGCAGCACGGTAATCTACACGCGGGATACGCATACGGAGGCGTATTTACAGACGCAGGAGGGACGGAACCTGCCGGTAGTGCACTGCGTAAAAGGGACGCCCGGATGGGAGATCTCAGAGAAAGTGTATGCAGAGGGCTGCCCGGTGGTGGACAAGCCGTCATTCGGGTCGCTTGCGCTGCCGGAGGTCGTAAGAAGCTGTGCAGAGAAGCAGGAAGGGCAGGATACGCTGCCGGACTCCATCGAGCTGATCGGCCTTTGCACGGACATCTGCGTGATTTCGAACGCGATAATCCTCAAGGCGGCTTTTCCGGAAGTGCCGATCGCGGTGGACGCGTCCTGCTGCGCAGGCGTGACGCCGGAAAGTCATGAGAACGCGCTGAGCGCGATGCAGATGTGCCAGATTCAGATTTTATAATCTGTAAAAAAGCAGGAGTTATAATGCAAGTATAAACTGTAAATTACTGGACAAATCTCACTTTATTAGATATACTGAATCTGGATTCAGTGAAAAATATTTCAGCTTGTGAGGTGCCTTATGTTTATTGGCCGTGAGAAAGAGCTTGCTCTGATACAGGAAATACTTGATCAGCCCAGAGGAAGCATGATGATCTATGGTAAGCGTAAGATCGGCAAGACAACACTGCTTACCCATGCCCTGAAAGACCACCCGGATAAGACGGTGTATTATGAATGCCTGAAAGCGCCTGTGAAGGATAATATTGATGGTTTTGTGTCTGTGCTCGTGCGGATGAAAGTGCTGCCTGTCGCCATGTCATTTGACAGCTTCATGGATGTGTTTATTTATCTGAACACGCTGCCTGAAACGCTGAATATCATTATTGATGAGTATCCTTATCTTAAGCAATTTACGGAAGCCGCGACAGTTGATTCTGTGTTTCAGAGTATTATTGATAATAACCTTGCCAATATCCGGCTGTTTATTTCCGGCTCCCATGTAGGCATGATGAAAGATTTGCTGGAGGAAAATAATGCGCTCTATGGCAGGTTTACGACAGTCATTTGTCTGAAAGAGCTGGATTATAAGACGGCTTCCGCTTTCTATCCGGAGAAAAGTCCTTATGACAAGGTTGGAATGTATGCGGTTTTTGGCGGTTCGCCGTATATCAACGAACTGCTGATTCCTTCAGCATCTTTGAAAGAGAATGTGATACGCACAATCCTTAATCCATCCAGCGCCGTCTATCAATACGCTGATAATCTGCTGTTATCAGACCTTTCATCCAGCAGCAATATGGAGCGTATTTTGTTTGCTATTGCGAATGGCAAAAAGAAATACACAGAGATTGAAGAAAAACTGGATATGACATCGAATGGTTTGCTCAGTAAGCAAATGAAGACTCTGCTTAACATGGAACTGGTATCAAAGGTTGCACCGATCAATAAGCTAAACGACAACCGAAAGACCCGCTATGAGATTACAGATAATCTTTTAAGGTTCTTCTATGCTTATGTTTACAGCAATAAGAGTGCGCTGCAGATACTGGGAGCTGAAGCTTTTTATGAAGAGTATATCGAACCTTCGCTGGTAACTTTCATTTCTCACCGGTTTGAGGACATTTGCCGTACCTGGTTTTCCATTCAGGTTCAAAGCCGCAAGCTTAAGGGTGTACTGAATATTGGCACTTATTATTACGATGATTCCAGAACCAGAACTCATGGCGAGTTTGATGTGGTTCTGCAAAAGAAAGATGCTTATGATATATATGAAGTCAAGTATCTTTTGGCTCCTGTGACTCAAAAACAGATGCAGGAAGAAGTCCGACAGGTGGCTGCAATAAAAGGTATCAGGGTCGGAAAAATCGGATTTATTTCCATCAATGGCTTTGACGCAGACTACAGTGATGATTATATTTGTCTGGATGGGGCTGCGTTGTACCGGTGAGTGTATATGGGGCAGACAAATCTGTTGCCGGTTTATACTGTGCCGATCAGGTGTAGGATTGAGGTCGTGTGGCATGCTGTCGGCAGCCGTGCTGTTGATGACGGGAGAACGGAAACGCCGGAGAAATTAAGGATTATTTTTACACATGGTAATAAACAGAAAGGCAGCCGCAGGGCTGCTTTTTCTGTGAGAGGACAGCGGTTAATCGCCGCCTCCTGTTTGATTAACGATTTGACAATGCTGAAATATATAAATATGAAATCGAAGAAGGTACCATTTTGATAAACATAACGCAACACACAGATAGTATATTAATAAAAAGTTAATTTAATTTTATAAAATATGCCTCTTGCATTTGATAATCATCGGACATAAAATCGGAACATATATCAAAAAACATAAGGAGGTATGTGTATGGTGGAAAAGATTTTGAAAAAGTATTTTCCGATGATTCGCACCGAGCAGGAGGTCTTAACGGAAATCGGCCAGAGACCGGCATTGGATGCGCTCTACAAAAGCTGGAATCCTGATCAGCAGAGGGAATTTCTGGACTTTTGTACGGGTGTGAAAGGATGTAAGCTGCTGTATGATCCCTTCTTTAAGCAAGTGATGAATCCGGACTTACATCCGGAAAGGCTGGAGAAATTTCTTTCTCTTTTGCTTAAAAAGAAGGTGAAAATCCTTCAGGTGTTGCCGAATGAGAGCCGGATGGCGGCAGAAGACACGTTGCTTGCCATGGACATTGTAGTGGAGCTGGAGGATGGGAGCATTGCAAATGTTGAGATGCAAAAGATCGGCTATGCGTTTCCGGGCCAGAGGAGCAGCTGTTATTCTGCGGATCTGCTGCTTCGCCAGTATCAGCGTGTGAAAACAGACAAACAATCCAGGCAGATTAAGTTCTCGTATCGGTATATTAAGGATGTTTATACGATCATTCTTTTTGAAAACAGCCCCGTTGAATGCAGAGCCATACCGGATCAGTATATTCATCGTGGGAAGACTGTTTTCGATACTGGGCTTGCAGTCCACATGCCGCAGGAATATGTCTATGTTCCACTTGACATTTTCCGCGGGATTCTGCACAATAGAGGCATCAAAAGTGAACTTGACGCATGGCTGACATTTTTGTGCGAGGATGCCCCGGAGATGATCGAGCTTTTGATCCGGCAGTATCCGTATTTCCGGGGATTGTACAATGAAGTCTATAAGCTGTGCGGGAACATGGAGGATATTATGGGATGTTTTTCGGAAGCACTGCAGGAAATGGACAGAAATACCGTACAGTATATGATTGAAGAGCAACAGGCTCAGATCGAGGAGCAGAAAGGCCAGATCGAGGAGCAGAAAGGCCAGATCGAGGAGCAGAAAGGCCAGATCGAGGA
>JAJQIL010000154.1 GCA_021199235.1 Lachnospiraceae bacterium
AAATGCCCTGGAGGGGCTTACTCAAACCACCGGCAGAGCCGGTGGTCATGACTTTCGTATTTCTTGTTCTCATCCAATGTAAGAGCCACCTTTCTGATAATGGTTCCCTCCTGTCTGTATATGATAGGGGGATTCTACCACAGGTTCTGCCATATTTGGGACATTTTCTCTTGTGGTATATAAGGACATTATCATAAATGGCCCATAATTATGTCCAATTTCCTTTCCAAAATGAGTTGAAATATAAAATCGAATATGGTAGAATCTATTGACTTAAAGGAAAGCCCGTGCGTAGTCACTGGCTTTTTGTGAGTTACGATAAACAATCATTCGTAATTATTCGGGACAGTACTTCGCATCTGCTGCAAAGTATGTATGAGGAAGAGGACAGTTCGTGTTTGAGACAGGAAAGGAGTGCGGCGATCTTATGAAAGCGTTTCTGATACTTGAGGACGGCACGGTGTTTACCGGCACCAGTATCGGCTCACCGCGGGAAGTGGTGAGTGAGATTGTATTTAATACATCCATGACCGGTTATCTGGAAGTGTTGACAGACCCATCCTATGCCGGACAGGCGGTAGTGATGACATATCCGCTCATTGGCAATTACGGTATCTGTTATGAGGATATGGAATCCGACAGGCCATGGCTCGACGCATTTATTGTCCGGGAGCTTTCACGCATCCCGAGTAATTTCCGATCAGAAGATACGATTCAGAATTTCCTTTTAAAATATGACATTCCCGGAATCGCCGGCATTGATACGCGCGCACTTACCAGAATCCTTCGCGAAAAAGGCACCATGAACGGCTGCATTACGACGGATGAGAATTATAAGCTGGAAGAGATCCTTCCACGGCTTGCCGCTTATACGACGGGCAAGGTGGTGGAAAAGGTTACCTGCAAAGAGAAATATGTGCTTTCAGAGTCTGTACTTTCAGGCAATGGTCCGAAGGTGGCGCTGCTGGATCTGGGCACGAAGCGGAATATTGCCCGCTCGCTGAATAAGAGAGGCTGTGAGGTGACGGTCTATCCGGCGCTGACAACGGCGGAGGAGATCCTTGCGTCAAAGCCGGACGGCATCATGCTCTCGAACGGCCCCGGCGACCCGAAGGAATGCACCAGTATAATAGAAGAGATTAAGAAGCTTTACGCGTCGGATGTACCGATTTTCGCAATCTGCCTCGGACATCAGCTGATGGCGCTTGCGAACGGCGCGGATACGTATAAGATGAAATACGGACACCGGGGAGGCAACCATCCGGTGCGCGATCTGAAGACCGGGCAGGTCTATATCTCCTCGCAGAACCACGGATATGTCGTGGACGCGGAGCACATGGATCCGCAGGTGGCGGTTCCGGCGTTTGAAAATGTCAACGACGGGACGAATGAGGGCCTTGCCTATACCGGTAAAAATATTTTCACGATCCAGTTCCATCCGGAGGCGTCTCCGGGACCGCTGGATTCCGGTTATCTGTTTGACCGGTTTATGGAGATGATGAATCAATCAGAACAGGGACAGATGATGGAGAACCATGCGGATGCCGAAGGAACATCGGCAGCCGGCGATGAAAAGGAGGTGCGCGCGTAATGCCAAAGAATCCGGATATCAAAAAGGTACTTGTGATCGGCTCCGGCCCGATCGTGATCGGACAGGCCGCGGAGTTTGACTACGCGGGCACGCAGGCGTGCCGCGCCCTGCACGAGGAAGGCATCGACGTGGTACTGCTGAATTCGAATCCGGCGACGATCATGACGGATAAGGACATTGCGGATCACGTCTATATTGAGCCGCTGACCGTGGAAGTGGTCGAGCAGCTGATTCTGAAAGAACGGCCGGACTCCGTGCTGCCGACGCTCGGCGGACAGGCAGGATTGAACCTGGCGATGGAACTGGTGGAGCGCGGTTTTCTGGAAAAGACCGGCGTGCGCCTGATCGGTACGACAGCGGAGACGATCAAAAAGGCGGAGGACCGTCAGGAATTTAAGAATACGATGGAAAAGATCGGCGAGCCGGTAGCGCCTTCGAAGGTTGTGGAATCAGTCGAGGAGGGCGTGGAGTTTACTCACACGATCGGTTATCCGGTGGTGCTGCGCCCGGCTTATACGCTGGGAGGCAGCGGCGGTGGCATCGCACATAACTATGAAGAGCTGGTGGAGATCCTGGAGAACGGCCTCCGCCTAAGCCGTGTCGGCCAGGTGCTCGTGGAGCGCTGCATCGCCGGCTGGAAGGAAATCGAGTATGAGGTGATGCGGGACGGCGCCGGCAATGTGATCACCGTCTGCAATATGGAGAATATCGACCCGGTCGGCGTGCACACCGGCGACAGCATCGTCGTCGCCCCGTCGCAGACGCTCGGCGACAAGGAATACCAGATGCTGCGTACTTCGGCTCTGAATATCATCAGCGAGCTGAAGATCACCGGCGGCTGCAACGTCCAGTTTGCGCTGCATCCGGAGAGCTTTGAATACTGTGTCATCGAGGTCAACCCCCGTGTGAGCCGTTCTTCGGCTCTGGCTTCCAAGGCGACCGGTTACCCGATCGCGAAGGTGGCTGCGAAGATCGCGCTCGGCTACACGCTTGATGAGATCAAGAATGCCATCACCGGCAAGACCTACGCGAGTTTCGAGCCGATGCTGGACTACTGTGTCGTGAAGATGCCGCGTCTGCCGTTTGACAAATTCATCAGCGCCAGCCGGAAGCTGACGACGCAGATGAAAGCGACCGGCGAGGTCATGAGCATCTGCAACAATTTCGAGGGTGCTCTGATGAAGGCCATCCGCTCGCTGGAGCAGCATGTGGACTGCCTGCTTTCCTATGATTTTTCGGGACTTGACGACGACGCGCTGCTGCGGCAGCTGGAGCAGGTGGACGACCGCCGGATCTGGGTGATCGCGGAGGCGCTGCGCCGGAAGATGCCGTATGAAAAGATTCATGAGATTACAAAGATCGATATCTGGTTTATTGATAAGCTGGCGATCCTGACAGAGATGGAGGAGCGCCTGCGCACGGAAGAACTGACCGTGGAGCTGTTAAAAGAAGCGAAGCGCATCGAGTTCCCGGACAATGTGATCGCGCGTCTGACCGGCAAGACGGAGGACGAGATCAAACAGCTGCGCTGGGACAATGACATTATCGCTGCCTACAAGATGGTAGACACCTGTGCGGCGGAGTTTGCCGCGAGCACACCGTATTATTACTCTGTGTTCGGAAGTGAAAACGAGGTTATTTACAATTCAATCGACGAAAACGGCTGCGGCAATCCGGATGGTGCTTCCGGTGAACAGGGCAAGACGGATGAGGAAGGAATCGAGCGGAACAGCGATCAAAGCGGGCTTTCGAAGAATTGTGCCGGTGAATACGGGATTACCGGGGACGAATCAATTAAGAAAAAAGTCCTCGTCCTCGGCTCCGGCCCGATCCGCATCGGTCAGGGTATCGAGTTTGACTTCTGTTCGGTGCACTGCACCTGGGCGTTTGAAAAAGAGGGCTATGAGACCATCATCATCAATAACAACCCGGAGACCGTCAGCACGGACTTTGACATCGCGGATAAGCTGTACTTTGAGCCGCTGACGCCGGAGGATGTGGAGAACGTCGTGCGTCTGGAGCATCCGGACGGAGCGGTCGTGCAGTTTGGCGGGCAGACCGCGATCAAGCTGACCGAGTCTCTGATGAAGATGGGTGTGCCGATCCTCGGGACCTCCGCGGAGAATGTTGACGCGGCGGAGGACCGCGAGCTGTTTGATGAGATCCTGGAGCAGTGCGGCATCCCGCGTCCGGCCGGTCACACGGTATTTACCGCGGAGGAAGCGAAAAAAGCAGCCAATGAGCTGGGCTATCCGGTGCTGGTGCGTCCTTCCTACGTGCTGGGCGGCCAGGGTATGCAGATCGCGATCAGCGATGAGGATGTAGAGCAGTATATCGGCGTGATCAACCGGATCGCGCAGGAGCATCCGATCCTGGTAGACAAGTATCTGGTCGGCAAAGAGATCGAGGTCGACGCGGTGTGCGACGGCGAGGATGTGCTGATTCCGGGCATTATGGAGCACATTGAGCGCGCCGGTATTCATTCCGGAGACAGTATTTCCGTTTACCCGGCGCAGAGCATTTCCAATAAGATCAAGCGGGTCATCGAGGATTATACGCGCAAGCTGGCGCGTTCCCTGCATGTTATCGGCCTGATCAACATACAGTTTATTGTGAGCAACGACGAGGTCTACGTGATCGAGGTCAATCCGCGCTCCAGCCGTACCGTGCCGTATATCAGCAAGGTGACGGGCATCCCGATCGTCCCGCTGGCGACAAGAGTGATCCTCGGCGCGAAGATCAGAGAGCTCGGCTTCAAGCCGGGACTGCAGCCGGAGGCGGATTATTTTGCCATCAAGATGCCGGTGTTCTCCTTTGAAAAAATTCAGGGGGCGGATATCAGTCTCGGGCCGGAAATGAAGTCGACCGGTGAGTGCCTGGGCATCGCCGCGACCTTTGACGAGGCGCTTTACAAGGCGTTCCTCGGCGCGGGAATCAATCTGCCGAAGTACAAGAACATGATCATCACCGTCCGCGACGCAGACAAGGCGGATGCAGTAGAGATCGCGAAGCGCTTTGAGGCGCTCGGCTACAACATCTTCGCGACGAAGGGCACTGCCCGTGCGCTGATGGAGGCGGATGTGCAGGTGCGCATGACACGCAAGGTGGAGCAGGAATCACCGAATATCCTTGATCTGATCCTCGGGCATGAGATTGATCTGGTCATCGACACACCGCCGCAGGGTGTGGAGCATGCGAAGGACGGATTCATTATCCGCCGCAACGCGATCGAGACCGGCGTGAACGTCCTGACCTCGCTGGACACCGCGAACGCGCTGATCACCAGTCTTGAGAACAACGACATTCATGGACTGACGCTGGTAGATATTGCCGAGGTCGATAAAAGGATGTAATGATGCTGTAGTGATGAGGACCGCCGGAGATTCGGTAAATCGCCTTTTTACCCGTATGGAAACAATTCCCGCGCTGTTTTTCATACTTTTTACATGGTTTTTCTTGCAAAATACAGGTTGTGAGAGTAAAATGCATCTGGAGTAATCAAAGGATGCAGATATAAGCGAGGAAAATCCCATGCGAAAGAAATCCCATATAGCGCTGGCTGTTTTTTTGAATTCCGGGACGCGGCTGGAGGAGATGGACAGATACCGGAAGGAGTTTTACTTTGGATCCATACAGCCGGATCTGAACCCCAGAATGTTCTCAGAACCGCATGAGTTCGATGAGAGCTGGGAGCGGGTAAAGAAGCTGGTACTTCAGATTGTCTCTGAAGTGAAAGAGGAAGACTACAGCCGGCATGCCGTCTGGACACAGGCCGGGGTTGTGATACATTATCTGGCGGATTATTTTACTTTCCCGCATAACACCTGTTATGAGGGAAGCCTAAAAGGACATTGTAAACATGAGAATGAACTGAAATACCTGATGCGCGCGTACCTGTATACGGCGGAAGCGAAGGATGTGTTCGAAACGCAGGAGCTTCGTGCGCGGCTGATCCGCACGCCGGAGCAGCTGTTTTCCTACGTGGAGCGGATGCATCAGACTTATATGAGACAGGGAGATCATTCAGCATTGAATGACTGCCGCTGGATTACGGAGATCTGCGCCTGCAGCCAGCTGGTACTGGCGGGGATGATCTGCGGCGAGCGGATGCCGGCAATCTGGCCGCAGGGCTGCGTGGCGTAATCAAAGTCTGGCGGGAAAAATGCACGGAAGCTGTGCAGGGCGTCTTTTTGGCGCTCTTTTTCTCGGCTCTTTTGCTTTGGGGAAAACGGATCCTGTGATCTGCAAAAGCGATGGAACCGGCAGCCGGAAGGTGGAAATAATATAGAGGGAAGTCTTGAGGGGTCACAGATGGAGCAGGGGAGGAATTCGAATTACCAAAGGGAGCGGGAGTACCAGCGGAGAAAGTCTGAGATTGCGGAAAAACGGCGCAGGTCTCTGACAAAGCAGGCTGTGATACTGGTGCTGTTTCTTGCCTTTATCGCTCTTGTGCTGGGAGATTATTTTCTGGATCAGACCCGGATGGCGCATCGCCTTTCCATATACGGAGTGAGCGTGTCGGGAATGACCGTGGAAAACGCCGCGCAGAAGCTGGAGACGGCGTTTGAGTCGACGGCGCTTGTGTTTTCAGAGAATGGTGAGGAAGTTTACAGCACGACGCTGGGGGAGGCTGGTTTTTCACTTGACGAAGATGCGCTTCGGGAAGAGCTGCAGCAGACCCAGTCGGCAATGCTGAAAACGCGCGGCCTGTTTGAGAAAAAACAGGATATTGAAGTGGAATACACCGTGCTCACGGATGAATCTGCGCTTTCCGATACGCTTTCGGCGGATCATTTTGAGGTGGAGCTGGAGCGTGAGGCATCCTCTGAGGCTTATATTGAATACGACAGCGAGGCGGGGGAATTCGAGATCGTATCCAGCTGGCAGGGAAACGCCATTGATAAGGACAATCTGCACACGGTCCTGCTGGAAACGCTGGATGAAACGCTGGAAGACGGCCTGATTCAGGAGTCGGTGACTGTCCGGCTGGATGTCCGCTCCTATGAGACGGTGGAAGTGACGGAGAATTCAGAGGAACTGAATACGGAACTCACTGAGCTGAACCAGAGTCTGGAGACCTACCGGAATACTTCTGTGGTTTATCTCTTTGGAAATGAGACAGAAGTGCTGGACTCCGACACGATCTGTTCCTGGCTGACGATTACGGACGACGGGGTGGAGCTGAACGAATCGCTGATCTGGACCTGGATTGATGAACTGGCGGTCACTTACAATACGAAGTATAATACACGGTATTTCACGACGACAGCGGGCGATTCGGTGACGATCGATAACAATGAATATGGATACTGGATCGACGAGGACGCAGAGTACACGCAGCTGCGCGAGGATCTGGAGAGCGGCACCCGGATTGAGCGGGAACCCGTCTACAGTGAATCCGGTCTGGCAAGAAACGGCACGGACGATCTGGTGGGCAGCTACATTGAGGTCAGCGTGGATCAGCAGCATCTGTGGCTGTATAAGGATTATTCTCTGATCGTAAGTACCGATGTGGTGACCGGTAAGCCAACGGAGGAGCGCGAGACCCTGCAGGGTGCGTTTTCCATCGCCTACAAGGCCAGCCCTTATACGCTCAGCAGCGATTATTACGGCTATGAGACGGAGGTCACCTACTGGATGCCGTTTGCCAATGGTCAGGGCCTGCATGACGCGACCTGGAGGAGCAGCTTCGGCGGGAACCGGTATGAGAATTACGGAAGCCACGGCTGTGTCAATCTTCCGCTGTCAGCAGCTGAGACGATCTACAACACGATTACGGCAGGATATCCAATTATTATTTATGAACGCGAATGATATGATACAATATCAATATAAATATTAGAAAGGAAAGAGTAACATGAGTTTATTAGAGACCTGGAGAGAAACTGCCTATTCACAGAATACGGACAAAAATGTGCTGAAACGATTCTGGGAGGATTATTTTCTGAAAGAAAAGAGTATCTATGAGAAGCTTCTGGTCAACCCGGAGGAGGCCGTTTCCGGCACGGTAAAAGAACTGGCTGAAAAATACGGCGTCACCGTGATGGAGATGACCGGCTTTCTGGACGGTATTGATGAGAGCCTGAAGACACCGAATCCGATCAATGAGATGGAAGAGGACACAGTTGTCAGCCTGGATTTTGATAATGAAAAGCTATATAAAAACATGGTGGACGCGAAGGCGGACTGGCTGTACAACCTTCCGGCATGGGATGCGATCTTTGACGCAGACAAAAAGCATGCGCTCTATCTGGAAGCAAAAAAGATGAATACGATCGTAAAAGGCAAAAAGATCGGCCGCAACGAACCGTGTCCGTGCGGCAGCGGCAAAAAGTACAAAAACTGCTGCGGACGATAAAGACTGCGGAAAACGCAGGTCAGCCTGAATTGTTTGCGGCAGAAGGCAAGGGAAGCCAGAAAAACTGTTTGCGGCAGATACAGTCGGAGGTTTTATGAGACACGCTCTGGAGATGGGATGCTTATGTTTAGGCATCCTTTGTCTTTTTTATTATCTGGGGATCGCTTTATACGCAGGTATCACGACCAGCTTTGCATGGGTCTGGCTGTCTGGCGGAGCCGTGCTGCTCCTGCTGCAGTTTGCGCTGCGGTTTGAGAGCGTGCATCCGCATATCTGGCTGCGTTTTCTTACGGGGGCGGTTTTTGCACTGCTCGCGGCTGCGTTTGTGATCATACTGGTAGTTGGAAGCCGGATCGTCAGCACAATGTGCACGGTTCCGCAGGAGAATCTGGACTATGTGATTGTACTTGGAGCACAGGTGCGTGGGACAAGCCCGTCCCTTTCTCTGAAGAAACGTCTGGATTGCGCGGCAGAGTATGCGGAAGAGAATCCGGATACTACCTTCATTCTCTCCGGCGGTCAGGGATCTGACGAGGACATTTCGGAGGCAGAATGTATGGCTCAGTATCTGGCTGCTGCGGGTGTGTCAAAGGACCGGCTGGTCATGGAAGATGCCTCCACGAGTACGAGGGAAAATCTGATTTTTTCCGCGGAGATTATTCGTGCCCTCGATGCAGACAAAGACAGTTTATTGTCAGATCCGACTGCGGATGTCGGGGCTGCGTATGCCGGGGATATGGATGACGGGGGCGCGGATGCCGGCAGCGACCGTACCGATTCAGACCGGGAAACGGAAGAAAATTCCGGGATTTATGCCGCTGAGACGATAAACGTTTCGGTCGGCATTCTCTCCAACAACTTCCACATTTACCGTGCGCTGCTTCTGGCAAGGCAGATTGGATACACAAATGTTTCGGGAATCCCGGCGGATTCGGTGCTGGTGATGCAGCCGCACAATATCTTAAGAGAAACCTGTGCGGTGCTGGTGATGAAGTGCAAAAATTTGTTACAGAAATTTTGATAAATTCTTGACGAATAAAAAAGTATTTGCTATAATGGTCAGCGGTCAGAGAAGTAGGACTCAAACGTCTTCTGACCACAATTTCATTATGTTCTGTAGAGTAGATACTGTACGTTAAGTGTCACATGATGGGAAGGTCTTTGTTGTGAACGAAGGAGGAATTCCGCGTTACGGTATCGCTTCCGCTACTGCGTTAAGACGGATGTCCGTTCCTATATTGGAATTTTTGGATATAGCGGCATTTGTTTCCTGCACAGTTTTTTTGCGCCTGTAAGGCTCATGACACGAGGACTTCAAGTGACACAAAGTCCCCGGATGTGTCCTGATGCACCGGACAGGAACTGCTCTTAATTTTGCGAGGAAATCAATCCGCATGATCCACCTGATCATTTTTGACCATATTTGTAACTATTCAGGACAGTGCTTCGCATTTACTTTTTTCCGTAACTGTGAAGGTACTGAACAGTTACCCGGATTCCATTACTGACGGTACCGTTTTACAAAGCCCATCCGGACAGCTGACCGTGCGCGGCAAAGAGTGCAAAAGAAACGCGATTGCCTGCATTGTAAGGCAGCCGGAGAGGTCCTTATAACAAAATGCCGGAAGGCATCAAAGAATCAACAGGATCAAAAGGAGAGGAGATTTTTAGCTATGGGATTCAAATCAGACATTGAGATCGCACAGGAAACGACGATGGCTCCGATTACCGAGATCGCTGCAAAAGCAGGGATTGACGAGAAGTATCTGGAGCAGTACGGCAAGTACAAGGCAAAGATTGATTACAACCTGCTTCGTGAGACTGATAAGAAAGATGGCAAGCTCGTTCTCGTGACCGCGATCAACCCGACTCCGGCAGGCGAGGGCAAGACCACGACGACGGTAGGTCTGGCTGATGGTATGCAGAAGCTGGGCAAGAATGTTATGGTAGCGCTCCGTGAGCCGTCACTTGGCCCGGTATTCGGCGTTAAAGGCGGTGCTGCAGGCGGCGGCTATGCGCAGGTAGTTCCGATGGAGGATATCAACCTTCATTTCACAGGCGACTTCCACGCGATCGGCGCAGCGAACAACCTGCTCGCGGCAATGCTTGATAACCATATTTTCCAGGGCAACGAGCTGAATATTGACCCGCGCAAGATCACATGGAGACGCTGCGTGGATATGAACGACCGTCAGCTTCGTTTTGTGACAGACGGTCTGGGCGGCCGGACAAACGGTGTGCCGAGAGAAGACGGCTATGATATCACAGTAGCATCCGAGGTCATGGCAGTGCTTTGCCTGGCAAGCGACATTACAGACCTGAAGAATCGTCTTTCCAGAATTATCGTTGGCTATACTTACGGCAAGCCGTCAGAGCAGAAGCCGGTGACCGCTGGCGATCTTCACGCACAGGGCGCTATGGCAGCTCTTCTGAAGGATGCCCTGAAGCCGAACCTTGTACAGACTCTGGAGCATGTACCGGCTATCGTTCACGGCGGCCCGTTCGCAAACATCGCACACGGCTGCAACTCCGTGACCGCTACCAGGATTGCCATGAAGCTGGCGGATTACACGATCACAGAGGCAGGCTTCGGCGCAGACCTTGGCGCTGAGAAGTTCCTTGACATCAAGTGCCGTATGGCCGGCCTGCATCCGAACGCAGTCGTAATCGTAGCGACTGTTCGTGCTCTGAAGTACAACGGCGGCGTTCCGAAGGCTGACCTGAACAATGAGAATCTGGAAGCTCTTGAGAAGGGCCTTCCGAACCTCTTAAAGCATGTAAGCAACATCAAGAACGTATACAAGCTTCCGTGCGTGGTTGCGATCAATGCGTTCCCGACCGATACAAAGGCTGAGCTGGATCTCGTTGAGAACAAGTGCCGTGAGCTGGGCGTAAACGTTGCTCTGTCCGAGGTATGGGCAAAGGGCGGCGAAGGCGGCATCAAGCTGGCAGAGGAAGTTATCCGTCTGTGCGAAGAGCCGAACGACTTCTCCTTCAGCTATGAACTGGAAGGCAGCATCGAAGATAAGCTGAACCAGATCGTTCAGAAGATCTACGGCGGCAAGGGCGTTGTTCTGACCGCTCAGGCGCAGAAGCAGGCGAAGCAGCTCGAGGATATGGGCTATGGCAACTGCCCGATCTGCGTTGCGAAGACCCAGTACTCTCTGACTGACGATCCGAATAAGCTTGGTGCTCCGACTGACTTCGAGGTAACGGTACGGAACCTCAAGATTTCCGCAGGTGCAGGCTTCATCGTAGCTCTGACCGGCGAGATCATGACCATGCCGGGTCTGCCGAAGGTACCGGCTGCAGAGCGTATCGACGTAGATGAGACAGGAAAGATCTCCGGATTGTTCTGATATTGAAACTTTATTTTCTGATTAAAAATAAGATTTAACAGGGGTCCCGCCTTGCGCGGTGAATGTTCCGGTTTGCGCAGCAGATCAGGAACGGCACTGCGATTCTATACGGCGGGACCTTTTTTCTTAAAGAGGTGTGTGAGAAAATGAAAATAAAAGAAGAGGACAACAGCGCCCTGATCTTAAAAATCCTGCTGGGATTTTCCATTGCGTTTATCATCGGTTCTCTTTTTGCCGGCGACATCGGCAATCTGATCCCGGGATTTATTACGATCAACACCAGACCGTCCCAGTTCACCATGGATTATTTTGTGCTGGGCGGCCTTGGCAGCGCGTTTCTGAACACCGGAATGGTAGGGCTTGCCTGCTGCGGTCTCCTTTATTTTACAAAGGCGAAATGCACAGGGCTTACGGTAGCTGCCTACTGGCTGAATGTGGGGTTCGCGACCTTTGGTATGACCTTTACCGGCATCTGGCCGTTTTTCTTCGGCGTGTGGGTATATTCCAGAATCAAAAAAGTTTCCTTTGGCAGCGTGGCGAACATGGCGATGTTCTCAACCGCACTGGCTCCGTTCGCGATGGAGCTGATGTTCCGTTATCCGAATCTGGAGACCAGCGGATTTTCCTTTGTCGGTCTGCTGCTGGCGATCCTGCTGGGTGTTGTGGTTGGCTGTGCGATGCCGTCCCTGTGTGCGCACGCTCCGGCATTCCACAAAGGCTATGACCTCTACAACGCCGGACCGGCGGCCGGATTTCTGGCTTTCCTGGTCTACTGCGTGATGTACCGCTCTCCGGGCGTGGAGGTGCCGACGAATACGAATCTTGGCGACGGACACCGGCTGTTTGTGAATGTCTTTTTTATCATCGTCTTTCTTCTGTGCCTTGCGGCGGCGTGGCTGCTGGATAAGGACTGCCTGAAGAATTATAAAAAACTGTGGGCAAGCGACGGCTACAAGACAGATTATACGTCCACGTTCGGCATGGGGGCAACGCTGGTCAATATGGCTGTTTACGGCCTGTTCATTCTTCTCTACTACAACGTAGTGCAGGGGATGACCATGGCGGACGGGCAGCTCGTATTTACCGGCGCGAAGTTCACCGGCGCGACGATGGGCGCAATCATGTGTATGTATGCGTTCTGTGCGCAGGGCGCCCAGCCCCGGACCGTATTTCCGATCATGATCGGCTACGCGATCGCGTCATTTCTTCCGTTTTTCATGTATGTGGGCGGCGTGACAGATACGCAGAACTGGACACTCACGACGCAGGCCATCCTCGTGGGGATGTGCTTCGCCAGCGGCCTTGCTCCGGTCTCCGGCAAATACGGCTTCTGGGGCGGTGTGATCGCGGGCGCACTGCACGCGACGCTCGTCATGAGTGTGCCGCTGCTGCACGGCAGCTTCTGCCTGTATAACGGCGGCTTCACCTGCGGTATTGTCGCGTTCCTGCTGATCCCTGTGTTTGAATGCTATGGAAAGCCCCGCGACTGAATTGCGCTTCGCGCAAGGCGGGGCCTGCGTACCAATCACTGCGTGATTCGGTACATATTCTGGAAAACAAAGGAGGAGCGGCTGGCGGCGCGCAAATAAGTATCGGTTCATCCGGTACAGCCGGGTGTGTTTATGGTCTGGCAGAATGCTGGAATTTGCCAGGAGGCGTCAGTTGACATTTGTATTCTGCGCGGTTTTCAGTGCTTTTGAAATCGCGTTCAGCAAAAGCTGGGAGGTATATCTGTTCTCTGCGGAGCAGGTGATGCCGTCCAGCTTTTGTTTTTCGAGAATCTGGGAGACGATGTTCTCAAAAGAGGAGGACACCAGCGGATAAGCGGCCTCGGTTGCCTCGCTTAAGTTCACCAGTTCAATGGAACGGATGGAATCAGAGCTTACCGTGACCTGCACATCGACCGCCGAGTCGCCCAGCGTGAGGGAGGAAGTATAGATTCCCGGAGTGTATTTATCCGAGCCGGCAGACACCACGGCTTCCGAAACATCGTTCTGTACTGTAGCGTTTTGTGCCGTATCACTCTGTGTTGTATCACTTTGCATTATATCATCTTGCACCGTATCACTTTGCATAGTGCCCGCGCTGCTGTTGCTGTTTTGTCGGAACATCAGGACAAGACAGATGATCAGAAGAAGGATGAAGAAAGCCAGCAGGACGGTATAAATGATTTCACGAAGCCGGAAAACGATGATTTTTGTACCGGAACTCATATTGTAACTCCACGTGCCAGATTTTATTCTATTATATTGGATGCGGGTGAGTTTTTATGCATCGTTGTACAGCGTTTTCAGTTCTGACCACGCAGCACGTGAGCAGTCGTAACTATGCATCAATGGACAAAAGGAAATCTGTGGCTTTACAAATACTTCTCTGCAATGGTAAGATATGGCTGGTTCGCAGATCCATTGTTATGGAATGGCTGTTTTTTGCAGCCTTGCGACTGACGTAAAATGAAAACAATTCCGGTGCTTTCTGTATAAAAATCCTTAAAAAGTACATATTATGACTGAACGGTCAACGGACCGAAAATCAACAGGAATATATGTAAAGGAGAATAATCATATGAAACGCTGGAGAAAGTACGTATTATGTCTGGCTTGTGTCTGCTGCATGGCAATGCTGGCAGGCTGCGGAAATAACGGCAGTGATTCTGACGGCAATACGACAGAGAACACGGAATTGGATGGCGGAAATACTGCAGACGGCCTTGAGAATGGTGGGGATACGGATGATGCAGGCAACGCGAATGATACGGACAGCACGGATGACGACGGGCTGGTAAATGACGCCACAGACGGTGACACGGGTGCCGGTACGGACGGAACTGACGGGACAGACAACGCCAACGGGAATGGCACAGATGAAAATACCGGGACAGACGATACCGATGGTGCGAGAAACGGGAATTCCGTGGCCGATGATATCGGCGATGCCGGTGAGGATATCGTGGACGGAGTCGGAGACGCGGGAAAAGACGTGATTGACGGCGTAGAGGATGCCGGTGATGCGCTTACCGGGAATGAGACAGACAAGGTTAATGAATAAAATATGCCGGGTGCAGAGTGATTCTGTGTACCGTGGCTTATCGGAACAAAACGATTGTCGGGCGGGGCTCGGAATATGCTCCTGCCCGGCGCAATCAATAAGTCAGCGACAGAATCGACAGATTCTGGCGCATTATGAGAAGCGATTTTCTTCTCATAATATAAGATCGGAGGAGAAGGAATACCATGCGGTTTCGCCCATGCATTGACATACATAACGGAAAGGTAAAACAGATAGTAGGCGGCAGCCTGCGGGATGAAGGGGATACGGCCAGCGAGAATTTTGTGTCCGGCCAGGATGCCGCTTTTTTTGCAAAACTATATGAGAAGGACGGCCTTCGCGGCGGACATGTGATCCTGCTCAATCCATCGGCATCGCCCTATTATGAGGCGACAAAAGCACAGGCGCTGCGGGCGCTTCACGCTTATCCGGGAGGACTTCAGCTGGGCGGCGGCGTGAATCCGGAAAACGCGTCGGAGTTTCTGGACGCCGGGGCGTCCCATGTGATCGTCACCTCCTATGTTTTCCGGGACGGGCAGATTTATTATGAGAACCTTGAAAGGCTTGTCCGGGAGACCGGGCGCGAACATCTGGTGCTGGACTTAAGCTGCCGCAAAAAAGAGGGAGAGTATTACATAGTGACGGACCGCTGGCAGAAGTTTACGCAGGTACGCCTGACGGAACAGACATTGGACGAGCTGGCAGGTTACTGTGATGAATTTCTCGTACATGCGACTGATGTGGAAGGAAAATCCGCCGGGATTGAAACAGACGTGGCAGCCCTGCTTGGCAGCTGGGGCAAGCTTCCGGTCACCTATGCGGGCGGCGTGGGAAGCTATGACGATCTCGCCGCGTTGCGAGAGACGGGCAGGAATAAAGTGGACGTGACTGTCGGCAGCGCTCTGGATCTGTTCGGCGGGCCGCTTTCCTATCGGAAGGTGCTGGAGATTTGCGCAAAGTCCTGACGCTTCGCAGCGGGCTGACGGCGGCAGAAAATTTTTTCCGTAACAGATGACAGGTGATTTATCGGCTGATATGTGCTGTCGGAAAATGAAATCGTTCGAAAATTGTGAGAAATGCACGATAAGAGTTCGAAAAAATTCATAAAATTGGAAGTTTTTATTGAAAAGTTCAGAATGTATGTTATAATGTAACTCGAAGAGATTTGCACCGCTTGCGGGAGAAAATCTCGAGAGTTATCGAACAGCAATGCTGTGAGTTGAAACTCTATCATCAAGCAAAGGAGATGGACAGTATGAAGTTTATCATCAGCGGTAAAAATATTGAAGTATCCGATGGCCTGAAGGCAGCGATTAAGGAAAAGCTTGGAAAACTGGAGCGGTATTTCACCGCGGACACAGAGATTATCGTTACACTGAGTGTTGAAAAAGAAAGACAGAAGATAGAAGTGACCATCCCGGTGCGGGGCAACATTATCCGTTCCGAACAGGTAAGCAATGATATGTATGTATCCATTGACCTTGTGGAAGAAGTGATTGAGCGTCAGCTTCGCAAATACAAAGAGAAGATCATCGACCGTCATCAGGGCGGAAACAATTTCCGCAAGGAGTTTATCGAGAAGGAATCCGAGCCTCTGGATGAAGTGAAGATCATCCGCACCAAGCATTTTGACATGAAGCCGATGTACCCGGAAGATGCCTGCGTACAGATGGAGCTCCTGGGACACAGCTTTTATGTGTTTGTCAATGCGGAGAGTGATCAGGTGAATGTCGTATATAAGAGAAAGGGCGGCACATACGGGCTGATCGAGCCGGAGTTCTGAAAAGCGGTTTGAATGAAATGTATGGAAACAAAAGAATTTTAATAAAAAAACGTAACGGGATGAAAGGACCTCGAAACGAATCGTTTCGAGGTCTTTTCATGTGGAAGATTTAAGCAAAAAAAGACAGCTGTCAATCATTTGACAGCTGCCTTAAACTTTCGTGCGGAAGATGGGACTTGAACCCACACGAGCGCAATGCTCACAAGATCCTTAGTCTTGCTCGTCTGCCAGTTCCGACACTTCCGCGAACAAATGGTATTATATCAAAACAGACTCTATAAGTCAACAGAAATTTTTTAAAAAAATAAAAAAGTATGGGCCATTTATGATAATGTCCTTATATACCACAAGAGAAAATGTCCCAA
>JAJQIL010000018.1 GCA_021199235.1 Lachnospiraceae bacterium
ATCATTTTTTCCTTTTCCAATTATTTTCAATCTGCCATATGTCCCGCACACACGCCGGATTTTTTCTTCCAGTTCCTCCGTAAATTCCCCCGGAAGCATACGCCATGTCCAGTTGTTCCCAAGTGTAGCCGGGTGGTTCATCCGCGCTTCCGCTCCCAGGCACAGATAGTCCTGCAGCGGAATGATTGCGGTATCCGCGACGCTCGCAAGCGTCATACGGATAAACGCCCACACCGTTTCGCGCCGGTCTTCATCCTTCAGACAGAGGTAGTCCGCGGCAAGCGCACGATCCTCGTCTGTCAGCTCATCATACCACGCTGCCAGCGTCTGGTTGTCATGCGTGCCGGTATATACCACACAATTCTGCGTATACGTATAGGGCATATAATCGCCCGCCTCACGGGAATCAAACGCAAATTCCATCACCTTCATCCCCGGATACCCGCTTTCCGCTACCAGGCGTTTGACGCTTTCCGTCACATAGCCGAGATCCTCCGCGATGATCTGCAGTTCTCCGGCTGCGCTGCCTTTTTTACAGAAGTTCCCCGTTCCGGATTCGTTTTGAGCATCAAATCGTGTTTGTGCATCCTTCTGTCCAAAATGCTCCTGTATCGCATGAAAAAGCTTTATCCCAGGTCCGGGCTGCCAGCTTCCGTCGGCTGCCGTTTTATCCCCATAGGGGATGGCAAAATATTCATCAAAACCCCGGAAATGATCGATCCGCACCACATCGTACAGAGAAAAGCAGTGCTCCAGCCGTCCGATCCACCAGGAATAGCCTGTTTTCTCATGATAGTCCCAGTCATAAAGCGGATTGCCCCACAGCTGTCCGTCCGCGGAAAAGGCATCCGGCGGGCAGCCAGCCACCCGCACCGGCCGGCGCTCGCTGTTGAACTGGAACAGCTCCGGATTCGCCCAGCTGTCCGAGCTGTTGAACGAGACATAGATGGGAATGTCCCCGATGATCCGAATGCCCTGTCCGTTCGCGTATTTTTTTACCGCGCTCCACTGCTTCGCAAATTCATACTGCAGAAAACAGTAATAAAGGATTTCCTCCCGGCAGTTCTCACGGTACCGCTCCATCGCTTTCGGCTGCCTCATGCGGATATCCTCATCCCACTCATCCCAGCTTTTGCCGCCAAAGTGGTTTTTCACCGCCATATACAGGCTGTAGTCCGCCAGCCATCCCTTCTGTTCTTCACAAAATTGCCGGAACTCCGCATCCTGCCCGACCTTTGCCCGCCGGAAAGCATGTTTTAAAACCTCAAACCGGGTCTGATACAGCTTTGCGTAATCGACGCTCCGCGGTTCTGTTCCGAAATCGAGAGTCTCATATTCCTCTTTCGCAAGCAGCCCTTCCTGCGCAAGCGTATCCAGATCAATGAAATATGGATTACCCGCAAACGCCGAAAATGACTGATAGGGCGAATCCCCATACCCGGTCGGTCCGAGCGGCAGAATCTGCCAATATCTTTGTCCTGCCTGCGCAAGATGATCGATAAATTCATATGCTTCTTTGGAGAAGCAGCCGATTCCATACGGAGACGGGAGGCTCGACACAGGAAGTAAAATGCCACAGGTTCTCATCTCTCTTCTCCCTTCTACAATTTCTACCTTCACAGCTTTGAATCCGACCAGATGCCGTCTCCCGCTGTCTTTTTGAATGCTGCCGCCATGCATTGACGCCATTTACGTTTTCCAGACACATGCCGCAAAGCATCCATGGGATTTAACCCTTTACCGCACCCGCAACTACGCCTTCAATAATATATTTCTGGCAGGCCATATAGAACGCCACGATCGGGATGATCGCCATCACCAGCACCGCCATCATCGCGCCCCAGTCCAGCTGGCCGTGGCTCTGCTTTAAATACTGCACCGCAATCGGTATCGTACGGTATTTGTTGACATTCAGCACCAGGCTCGGCAGGAGATAATCATTCCACACCCACATTGCTTCCAGGATCGCGATCGTCACGGTCGTCGGCTTTAAGATCGGAAAGATCACGCGGAAAAATGTCTGAGGCGGATTGCAGCCGTCAATCACTGCCGCCTCCTCAATCTCCAGCGAAATGCTCCGGATAAAGCCGCTGAACATAAAGACCGCCAGACCGGCTCCAAAGCCAAGGTAAATGACGATAATCCCCCACGGCGTAGCCAGATGAAGAATATTCGCGAACTTGGAAAGAGTAAACATTACCATCTGGAACGGCACTACCATGGAAAACAGGCAGAGCGTATAGATGAGTTTTGAAATCTTTGTATGTACGCGGGTCAGATACCATGCAGTCATCGAGCAGAACAGAATAATGGCCGCGACGGAACCCACCGTAATAAACAGGGACGTCCCGAAGCAGTTGAAGAAATCCGTATCCTCCAGCGCATTTTTATAGTTCAAAAGGCCCACCATGACCTTCTCAATACCGGCCTGCCATTTTTCAAAACCGTCCTCGAAAAGAGATTTTGAGCTGATGCCAAACGGATATTTGAAAATATACGCTTTTCGCTTAAAGGAGTTCAGAAGCACAACAAAGATCGGCATGATCCATGCGAGACTTAAGACCGTAAAAGCCGCGGTGAGAATGCCGCCGTGCTTTGCCTTTCTGGCCGCGTTCACCTGTTCACTCTGTTTTTTCACCTTTGCCATTATGCCTGCACCTCCTTACTTGTCGTCAGCTTATTCTGGAGCAAAGCAATGACTGCTACCATAATCGAGAAAAGGACCGCCTTTGCCTGCCCGACGCCCTGCCATCCTGTGGTGCCGTACATCGTATTGTAAATGTTCAGCGCCAGCAGCTCAGACATCTTGCCCGGATTGCCACCGGTCAGCGCCAGGTTCTGGTCAAAAAGCTTAAATCCATTTGTCAGTGTCAGGAACGTACAGGTGCTGATGGTCGGCATCAGCATCGGAATGATGACATAGCGAAGTCTCTGGGAACCGCTCGCACCGTCAATCTTTGCCGCCTCGATCAGATCCCCCGGCACATTCTGCAGACCTGCGATGTAAATGACCATCATGTAGCCGATCTGCTGCCAGCAGACGACGATGATCAATCCCCAGAACGCATACCACTGCGTGGACACGATCGTTTTGGAAAAATTCTGCAGTACCGCGTTGAAGATCATCAGCCAGATATAACTCAGAACGATGCCGCCGATCAGGTTCGGCATGAAGAACACCGTACGGAAAATCGTCGTCCCCCGGATTCCCTTCGTCAGTGCCATCGCGATTGCAAAGGCCACAACATTGATGATCGCCATGGATACCAGCGTAAAAAGTACGGTATACCAGATGGAGTGAAGAAACGTAGTATCCAGCTCCCCGTTGACATAAAAGATTCTCGTATAATTCTTCAGTCCGACCCAGGTCCAGTCCGTCACTGTCGTAAATTTGCAGAACGACAGAAACACGCCGTAAACAAATGGTACAATAAATCCGATCGTAAACGCGATCAGCGTCGGCAACACGAATATCGGAAAATATTTTTTGATTGATTTTTCCATAAAAAGCCCCGCTTTCTTTTCAGCCTCGCCCGCTGACGCGGGACGCCCTGTTTACCCTTTCCTTCTCATCTCATGTCTGCATACCCCAGTGCGCAGACGCGCCAGCCAGGCAGACCATTGACGATGCTGTTTCATTAAGAAAGGGGCGGGTGAACGCTTCACCCACCCCAGTGCTTTCTAACGATTTCTTAACTGTTCGTAACTGTTCAGTACCTTCACAGTTATACAGCTTCGTTATTGTAATTCAACATGCTTTCATAAAGCCTGTGTCTTAAGCTGCTTTACTCCTTACTCTTCATTCGCCAGTGCCCACTGGTTTGCCCAGCCATCCACGAATGCGGATACCACTGCATCCCAGTCGCCGCTGCCGTCCGAGTAAGCGGTCAGAGCGGATACCACATCTGCTCTCCAGTCGTCTACGTTCGGCGTCGCATTGAAGCTCCATGCTACGGAGGTCTTACCCTGCTCAGCATAAGTATTTACCATCTGCGCAAATCCGTTGCTGGACTCATACTCATCCGTAAAGGTATCAAACGGAGTCGTCAGACCCATCGCGTTGGTCAAAGAATCACGGCCCTCGTCAGAGGTGATGACCCACTCAAGGAAATCAAGCGTTGCCGCAATGTTTTCCTCGGAAGCCTGGCTGTTCACTGCCCAGTAGTTCTCGGTACCAACCGCAAGACCTTCGTTCTCATCGTCTACACCAAAGTAGATCGGCATCATGCTGATATCGTCAGCCGTTACCAGATAACCGTTCTCCTCGTTGGTCAATGCGGAATACTCCCAGTCGCCGTTCTGATAGAAGACTGCCTCGCCCATACCAAACTCGGTCTCTGCATTCAGCGCGCCGGATGCCAGTGTTGCTGCGTCTGCGTCAGAGTAGGTGATGTACATATCCCATACTTCCTTGAAGTTATCCAGATACGTACCGTCGATCTCCGCCTCGCCGCTGATCAGGTCAACGCCGTCATCGAGGAACTCATAATACAGAGGAAGTCCTGCAAGGTGTCCGGAGAATCTCCAGGAGGAACCGCTGTCAAGACCTGCGGAAGCAAACGCTCCGGCTACTTCAAAGTCTGTACCCGCATCCGCGAGTGCTTCATTCAGCTCATCCAGACGGTCTGTGATATCTGCCGCTACCGCGATCAGAGTCTCAAGGCTGTCGATCGCGTCTGAGGACTCGATCACTGCGCCGTCCAGACCGCAGTACACGTCGAGGATCGTCTTGTTGTAAATGATGCCGTAGCACTCGTAGCAGTTCGCAATGCCCGCCACCTTGTCATTGTACTCGATCACCAGAGAGGTATCTGTCAGATGCTCATAAAGTGCGCTGCCGGACAGATCATAAGTGTAATTGTCCCAGGTTGCCGCATCAGACGTGTTGCCGATCGTGAAGATCGTCGGTGCTTCTGACTTTGCCATCTCTGCCTGAAGCGTTGTGTCATACTGGCCGTCTGCTGCTGTAAGGACTGTCACCTCTACGCCAGTCTGCTCCGTATAAACCGCTGCCAGATCCTGCCATGCCTCATCGGTCTCCGGCTTGAAGTTCAACAGATAAACGCTGCCGGTCTCTTCCGCCTGTGCCGGAACTACTGCAAGACTCGCTACCATCGCTGCGGTCATCGTCGCCGCAAGATACTTCTTCATGTTCTTCATTCCTTAACCCTTCCTTTCAAAAAAATGAACTACACTGCTGCCATGGAAACATTCTCCGCTTTGACCGGAACCTTCTGCGTTCACATTCGCAAAGCGATCGTCTCCGTCTGTGGAAACCCTGCCGGAACCGAAATTCATTCCGGAAGCTTTTGGAAACCTTGCCGGAACCGATATCGGTAACGTTTCCAGTTGATGAATTCAATCTAACACAAAAAGAAAAAACGCGCAAGCCTTTTTGCGCGTCCTCCATCATTTTCGTCAATCTTACAAAATTCAACATTCAATTTTTGTGCAACTATGCCAAAACCACGAACCAGCATATCCCGTTTCACATTTGGAATGCCGGGCAGATCGCCTCTTCTACGCATACGCAGCCGCATCAGCAAACTGTTTCCCGTCCGCATTTGGCTTACAATTCCGAAACAAACCCCAGCTTCTCCGCCAGTGCCCGCGATGCCAGATTACCTTCCCGTATCCGCAGCCGCACCTCATCCGCATCCAGACGTTCCCGCGCACAGGCAAGCGATGCCCGGCACATTTCCGTGCCGAAGCCCTGACGATGGTATGCGGGATCCAGCATGTACTGCATTTCCAGAATGATCCCCAATGATTCGGCGGATACCTCTCTAAGAGTAAGGTGATACTGCATGATTTTGTCTGTTCGATCCGGCCGCATACCTGCCGGGCTCTGCGCATCAGATTCTGCTGTTTCCAGTTTCTCATCCCACGGCTCAAATCCGCAGCAGCCGATCACCCGATTCCGATACAGTACACTCCACAAGCCAAATCCCTGCAGCCGGTAAGCTGTCCTTCTGTAAGGATACAGATATTCTTTTGTAAACCGGTTTCCCTGCACATGCAGCTCTCTCTCTTTGCATATGTTTTCCCCGGCATATGATATCCCTTCGTTCATTTTTACATTTGTTTCTTCAATCGGCTCTTCCTTCGCTTCTGCTCCTCCGCACGTTCTCCCGATCCGCTCCAGTTCCGGGATATCTTTATCCGAAATTTCTCTGATCAGAAGCCGCTTTGTGCGCGCTATCGTGACCGGATGTCCCTTTGTGCGGAGCATCCATTCCTCCAGATATCTTGCGTCAACCTCCTCAAATCCCTCCAGCACCAGAGCGGCGCCGTCGAACCAGCAGCTAACCATATCTGCGTCCGTCGCTTTCGTTGCAGAATTCTGATTTATCCGGGTGTCCATAGCATGGCAGCAGCCAACGTAAACGATTCCCTCCCGCGCAAGCTTCGCTCCGGTCTGCGGGGAGTCTGTGAGAACCACCGTGTCTTCATTCCTTTTTATCAGTGACCATTCTGTCTTCGTAAAATCAACACAGAGAATCCCCTCCCGCGCAAGCCTTACCCTTAGAGCATATTCTTCCTGTCCCCACTCCCGACTCAGATTAAAAACTGCACACCGCAAAACTTTTTTCATTTTCAAATCCCTTTTACAAGAAGCGCTGATATAAACCATTACGATTCTTTATTATCTCTGTTTTCTTTCGCCGGCGTTTTCCCAAAACGGCGGGAACGACAGCATCCAGAGAAAATCTATAGAAACATCGCCATGTAAAGCGGTAAATGCACCACTTCCTCTTTGATGAGAATATCTTTCGTATATAAAATATATGCCTGACCGGTCTTTTCTCTGAATTTTCTTTTAAATTTATCCAGAGAAGAATGTCTTCGATAAGCGCCAGATTTCACTTCAACCGGACATATTTTCTTTTTCTGACGGATCAGGAAATCTATTTCCATATGATTTTCTCTGTTGTCAGTGTCAGAGCGGGAATAAAAATATAATCTGTGACCTTTTGCCCGAAGTTCCTGCGCCACGATATTTTCCATCAGCATTCCTTCATTAACATGCAGCCTGTCCAGAAGAATATCCCGATACAGTTCGTTATCCGTGAAAGAATCATCCATGAAGGAATGTGTGACCAGAAGTCCTGTGTCGCCCATATAACACTTTCTGGTACTGTGTTCTCCGCTCATGGATAGTCCAACTGTCGGATCTGTCGCGTTATAGCAGGTATTGACAATCATTGCTTCTGACAGCCACAGAAACGCGTTTTCATAGTCCCTCGATCTTGCTTCCCGGCTTATGGAGGAAAGCTTGTATTTCTTTTCTGTTTTGGAGAGCTGCGTGGGCATTTCATCAAATATGGCAAGGACCTTCGCCTCATATCCTTTTGCGAACTTTGTTACATCTTCCCGGTATAAAGTCAGTATCCTTTTTTTGATCCGATCCACTTTTTCAAAGCTTCTGGTCTGTAAATAAGTTTCCACCGCCTGCGGCATTCCCCCTACAAGCATATACTGTCGGTAATCATTCATGACACGCCGGTGAACAGCCTGACCGACCGGTTCCAGGTTTTCATAACATTTTCTCAGATATGGAACCGACGTTTCGTCTCCCATTGCCCAGAGGAATTCCTCAAAATCCATAGGAAACATTTCCAGATGCTCTTCCTCGGAAGGGATCACAATATCCTCCACATTCATCCGCAGCGAAATCAAAGAACCTGTTTCCAGATAATCATATCTTCCGTCTGCCACAAGATATTTCACAAGTTCTCGCGCTTTCGGGTACCTCTGAACTTCATCAAAAATAACCAGAGTTTCTCTCGGCTGCAGGGATGTCCTGTAATAAGCGGCCAGTTTATTAAAAAACAGGTTCAGATCGTTTGTATCATGCTCAAACATGTCCCTCACATCCGATGGCAGATGCGCAAAATCAATCAGAATATAGCTTTGATATTCGTTTTTTGCGAATTGCTCCGCGATATAGCTTTTCCCCACGCGCCTGGCACCATCAATCAAAAGCGCGCAGCTCCCCTGATCTTTCTCTTTCCATTCCAACAGTTTTTCGTAGATTTTTCTTTTCATGGCTTCTCCATTCTGATCAGATATCTTCTTAATGGCTGGTTCCCACAAAGCAGTCACACAATTCGCCGCTTTTATTTTACTCCGAAAAGGCATCTTTATGCAAGCCATATTTCCACGAAAAGGCAGTTTGTATGTTCTCTGTTTTTTCACGAAAAGGCAATCTTCGAGGTCCGTCAAAAATACCGCGTTATTTCCAGGAAGTTTCCCACTGGGATGAAGACTATCGGATTCCGTTTCCCGCCAAAAACACAAACGCAGGTCTGGGAAGAAGCATCGGGAAAAACGATCCCCGCTCCTGCGAAAGCGGCAAAAAATACAAACAATGCTGTGGAAAACAATCGTCATCTATGTTATTATCTGTATTCTACAGCAAGTACAAAACGCTGTCTTAATTTTTATACAAATACTCACAAATAAGAAAGGAACCGAATTATGGCACAGAACCCAATCGTAACGATCACTATGGAAAACGGCGATGTCATGAAAGCGGAGCTTTATCCGCAGATTGCGCCGAACACAGTTAACAATTTTATCAGCCTTGTGAAAAAGGGCTTTTATGACGGCCTGATCTTCCATCGCATCATCAGCGGCTTCATGATCCAGGGCGGCTGCCCGGACGGCAACGGCACAGGCGGACCAGGCTACTCCATCAAAGGAGAATTCGCGCAAAACGGCTTTGTCAATCAGCTGAAGCATGAGCCGGGCGTTCTCTCGATGGCACGCGCGATGCATCCAAACTCTGCCGGCAGTCAGTTTTTCCTGATGCACAAGGCAGCTCCGCATCTTGACGGCGCGTATGCGGCGTTCGGCAAGGTGACGGAAGGCATGGACGTTGTAAATAAGATTGCCGAGACCCCGACCGACTTCCGCGACCGTCCGCTGACTGAACAGCGTATCGCATCCATGACGGTGGAAACCTTCGGCGCAGACTATCCGGAACCGGAGAAGATGTAATTCAGAAATAAAAATCCCTTCCGGTCTTCATAATCCACCCATTTGAAAAAATATGGCAGTAATACCGGAAGGGATCCTTTCATTGTACAATTTCTCATTTTCTCTGCATAATCATGTTATCATCAATCGTCAGAAACCGAATTCTCTGTCCGACCTGACTCATCACCAGACCGATCTGTTTCTTCCGGCACTTCTTCCGTCTCCTTGATGATGCTGTCCGTCTGCGCGCTGTCTGCCTGCGCATCGTCTTTCTGCGCGTTTCCCTTTTTCATGCTCCGTATGGCAAACCAGATCAGCACAACACCCGCGACAGCAAAGAAAACAGTAAAAACAGCAAAGAGCACCTGCGACTCTTCCGAGTCCCCCAGCCCCTGAAACAGCTGCCATGCCGTATACAAAAGATAAACACCTACGATTGCGTATATCCACGCTCTCTGTGACTTTTCTCCTCTCACTTTACTTTCCTCCTTTGCCGACTCTGCCGATATTGCTGCTTTATGTCCGTCCCTGCCAGTCTCCGGTTCTCCAAACCGGCATCCGTATCATACCGGCAATTGCATCACAATCATCACATCACTGAAATCATATCACGGCAGCAAATCCAGCAGCACATACACGCGATCCTTTGTCATGGCTGCGGCGGTCGTATTTTCCAGGAACGGCTGCATCGTGCCTCCCTCGAATTCCGCACCCGCTGCCGCTGCTTCGTTCTCCTTTTCCGCGATCCAGACCAGCTCCTCTTCCGTCAGGGCATCCATCTCCTCCTCCGACAGGCTGTCCTTCAGATAGCCCCAAAGCGTATTGAGTGCATCATCCCAGATCTGATACATCTCATAGGAATACTGGTTCAGCTCGCTCTGCGAAAGGGCTTCATTCTCCAACCGGTATTCGATCTCTTCCGCCTGTCCGGCAGCCGCGGCCACTTCTTCCGTCGCCTGTATCCGCAGAGCAGAGCCTGACGCGGATTCGTCCGCCCCGGAAAAATCATTATCCGTCCCGGCCGCGACAGAAGCAGTCTCTCCTGCTCCCGATGCCGTCTCAGAAAAAGCAAGATACGGGATAGCCATATAGTCATAAGAAGCAAGGATTTCCGCCGCTTCCGACTCCGAAATCGGTGTGCTGTGATCGTCCCAGGTGTCCGCAGTGCTGTAAAAGTAAGGATTCTCGCTGTCGTAATCGCCATCATACAAAACAAACGAAATCACTTCCAGATCCGTGCCGGTGAAACGGTAATGCCCCATACCGGAAAAGCTGGCGCCGCCGGAACCTTCATATCCAATCGTACCGTCTGTGCACAGATAATACCGGCTTCGTTCTCCGCTGACAGCTACGCACACTGGCTCTTTCGTGTCCGTATCAAGCGTATACAGCTCATAAAACATACCCGCATATGGGTCTTCTTCATTCTCTGAATCTGCTGTATCCGCTTCGCCGTCTTCCGCCTGTCCCCCGGCCGACTGTCCCTTTGTGTCCTCTTCCGGTCTTTCTCCCACCAGCAGTTCTTCCGTACCATCTCCATCCAGATCTGCCAGATAATATCCCATCTCATCTGCGCCGGACAGATACGCAGCAAGATAGCACAGGCCATTTTCATCAAAATCCGAGCTATCCCAGCCTGTCTCGAAGCCGTAGATATATGATTGCAGGATCTCATCATAGCCGGTATATCCGGTAATGGAGGAATCCATTTCTGCATCCGCGGAACCAGCTTCCGACTCTGCCTGTTCTGTTTCCTGAACGATCAGCAGATCTTCCTCCTCCTGGACGATCAGAATATCCCCGGCTGCGCATACCGGAGCGGAGACAGCTGTTACGGCAAAAACAAGTATCGCGGCAGCCGCGAACACATTTTTCAGTTCCCTGCATTTTCTCATACACGTTCTCCTCCTCATAATGCTCCGGAATCCAGCTGTGCTGACTATGTCCAGGCAAACATAACAAAGATTTCCTTTTATCTTCTTCACCATCGAGACCTGCAGCCGAATTTCGCCGAAAAGCTTCTCACCGCGCTTTCCAAAGAACCATATTGTCCTCAAATTCCACGTCGATCTTTTCCATATTTTTCAGCCACGCAAGGTAAGAGCGGACCGTGCTTCCCACCAGCGCATACTGTTCAAAGTTCATCTGCAGTCCATATTCCGTAAAAAGCTTCTGAAGTATCTGTTCAAAACAGACCGGCATATTGCAGATGTCTACGATTTTTTCCCCGATCCCGCGCACTTTCGCAATATTCAGCTCAGCAAGGGAAACGATATCTTCCGTCGGTTCCGCATGGGAAGGGATGAACAGCTTCGCTTTCATGGACTTCACCTTTTCCAGCGTGTCGAGATAAGCCGCCACATCATAAATATAGCCAATCTGATATTTTTCAAGCGTCTCCTTACTGGATAAACAGTCGGCCAGATACACAACATCATCCGCGGTACGGAACCCGACCATCTCAAAGCAGTGCCCTGGAAGAGGAACGATCTCGAGACCGCTGTTATCAGAATGCTCCCCAGACGTTTCCGAAGGCAGAGAGCCGTCCGTACCACCTGCGCCGCCTGCTCCCGGAAGAACTGCTTCCGTCAGATATTCCGCGTCGCTCTCCTGTGCCATGAGAAATTTATGCCGCAGGTCTTTCGGCGGGCAGCCTCCGTAAAGCGAGACCGGTTCGAGAATCGGATGCCGCGTAAAGCTGCACTCAATGCCCGGGGCGAACACCCTGCATCCGGTCTGCTTTTGCAGATACTGATTTCCGCCGATATGATCCGCGTGGGAATGCGTATTGAAGATCGCGGTCAGCTGCCAGCCATTGGCATCCAGGATCTGCCGCACCTTTCTCCCTGCGTTTTTATCATTTCCGCTGTCGATCAGACAGACTTCCTTCTCACTCAGTCTCACAAGTCCGATCTTCGCCGGACTTTGAATATAATAGCTGTTCCCGGCAGCCTGAATCAGTTCATACATACCAAAATTCCCCCTGCTGTTCTGATGATTTGTCTGTTCGATTTTCCAGAACAACAAAAAATAAAAATCTGTCATTTTACCCTGCAAATGACAGGAAACGGCGCAAGTTGTTTACCATCTTAGCATAAAAAAAGGGGAATACAACTACGTTTCATAGCCCCGGCAACTCCACACACTGCCCGGAGCTCCCTTTGAGGCTGCAAAGCAGCCATTCCATGCGCGTCTGTGTGCATCGGTTATAGTGAATGACAAAAATTTTGTCATTCATTATAAAAATATCAAATTCACAGTTTCCATTATTCCCGCCATTTGCTATAATCAGAATATCAAATTTTCAGGAGGGGAACGATATGATTCAGATGCCTGTATATGCCCTGGCAATGACAGTCATTTACCTTGTAATTCACCGTTTGCACAACAAAGACAATCTGGCAAAGGGAGAAATAAGTTCGCGTTATATTATCAGAATTCCGTCTGTACTTCCGGCCACCTACTCCATCATGTTCTGGATGGGACTTGCGCTTTTCGTCATGTTTGGTTTCTTCTATTTGATCGGAACGGGCGGCGTAACGATCGGTCATTTCATATTCGCTCTTGTATGCAGCGGAATCGGCCTTCTCGTAGTCATCTGGTCTTCTCACTGGAGGATCACCGTTGACGGAGATACCATCACCATACACAGGCTGTTCCGGAAAGAACAGAGCCTGCGCATAGAAGATATCAACGCCACCCGTCAGGAAAAGGAAACAAAGATGGGAGCTTCTGCAAGGATCGTTCTTCGGCATGGCAGCAAAAAGCTTATATCCGTGAGCAGCACATGTGAAAACTACAGCCCTTTTGAAGAAGCTTTGATCCGGGCAGGGAAATTACAGAAAAAGAAGAAATAATTCAGCGAATAAAGCCTGTAGACTTCCGCTCAGTTTCTTTTTCCGGCATACCGATGATCGTGAAGTATTTATTCAGCTCGTCAAATGTCGCACTTGTACCGCTTCTGCGGGCAACTGCCACGCTGGCACCGACCTTCATCGTCTTATCGAAGTGCGTGCTGTAAAACAGTCGATCCAGCAATGCGATCAGCGTCGCATTTGCGGATGCGTATTAAACCGGGCTTGCGACAACCAGACCGCTGCTGGCTTCGAACTCAGGCGCGATCAGATTCACTTCATCATCAAAGACACAGCTGCCTTTTTTTGAACAGGCGCCGCAGGCTATGCAGCCGCGGATGTCTTTTCCGCCGGCCTGAAACACTTTCGTTTCTATACCCTCTTCTGCAAAAATTTTCTCCATCTCCCGCAGCGCGACAGAAGTATTGCCGTTTTTGCGCGGACTTCCATTTAACATAAGAACTTTCATGAATATGCCTCCTTCAATACAAACTTTGTTATAAGTTACCGCAACACTGTTTTTTATATGTTTATAAAGAACGATATCCGGATCATTGATCTCTGCAACACTTAACATTCAGCCACGCGCCATCAGATATATTTTTTCAACATCCGCGGCATCCAGCTTTTTTATTACTCCAACTGTTCTTTTACCGAAGAAACAGCATTTTTCCGCCATTTCCCGTATCTGCTCATCTGTCGGATCAATGCCCAGCTCTCTCAGGCTCGTCGGCATTCCTGCGCTTCGATAAAACTCTTCCATCTTCTCAATGCCCGCCAAAGCAAGGGCATTCACATCTCCGTCTTCCTCCAGATCAAAGATCTGCCGCGCGAATCTGGCGAATCGCTCCGGGTGCTCCGGATAAACATACCGCGCCCAGCTTCCCCAGACAGCAGCAAGCCCGGCTCCGTGCGCCACATCAAACATACCACCCAGCTCATGTTCGATCTGATGGGATGCCCAGTCTCCGCCGCCCGTTCCGCAGCCGGTGAGTCCGTTATGGGAAAGGCTGCTCGCCCACATGACTTCCGCCCGTGCATTGTAGTCCAAAGGATTCTTTTTAAGAATCCCCGCGTTTTTCATCACTGTCCGTATCAGGGTTTCGCTGATGCCGTCCGTCAGTTCCATCGTATCGTTCAGATTAAAATAGCGCTCCATCGTGTGCATCATGATATCCACGCAGCCGCTCTGCGTCTGATAATCCGGCAGTGTACAGGTAAGCTCCGGATTCATGACCGCAAAACGGCATCGGCAGTAATTGCTGCTGTAACCACGCTTGATCCAGCCGTCTTCGTTGGTGATTACCGAAGAATCGCTCATTTCACTGCCAGCGGCCGCGATTGTCAGAACAGCTCCAATGGGCATACATCCTTTCGCAGTTCTTTTCCTGTCATAAAAATCCCAGACATCGCCTTCATTTGCAAGCCCGTAACCAATGGCCTTTGTAGAATCGATGACACTGCCGCCTCCAACAGCAAGCAGAAAGTCCACATTTTCTTCACGGCAGAGCCGAATTCCTTCCCTGACTTTCGAAAGTCTCGGGTTGGGCACAACGCCGCCCAGCGGAACATAAGAAATGCCGGACACTTCCAGAGATCTGCAGATTCTGTCCAGCAGGCCGGACCTCACAACGCTTCCCCCGCCATAATGGATCAGGACTTTATGTCCTCCCTGTTCTTTCACCAGTTCTCCCGTCTTTTCTTCTGTCCCTTTTCCAAAGATCACCTTCGTGGGTGTAAAATACTCAAATCCCATGATTATTCTCCTTGCCTGATTCAGATTAATCTAATCCTACCCTCAGCCGTTTTCTGTGTCAATGAAAAATTTTACTTTTTCATATTCGTGTCACGCGCACTCCCCATTTTCAAATTTCCAGGGCAAAATCTGCATTTTTCGTAACTGTTCAGTACCTTCACAGTTACGAGGGAAAAGCCCATTTAAATCGCTGCGCGATGGGGCTTTTCCCTATAAAATATACGTTTTCATACGTACTTCGCAGCAAGTGCGAAGTACTGTCCTGAATAATTACCATTTTTCACTTTGACTTTTCTTTCAAAAAAATGATATGATTCTATCATATTCAAGTATGGATTTTACGATTTCCAATGTGATTTTGATACTTGTATATCTCTATTCAGGCTCTTGCCGTAATAGGTACACAGGCTTTTGCCAGACAAGGAGGTGTGCAGGAATGAAACGAGTGAAGGCAGCCTGCATCTGTCAGACACTGCATTTTATGCTCAAAGAAGACTTAGGACATGATTATGCCGTGAAGATGGTACAGGAAGAAGTGGCGCAGTATAAGCGGACACTTGAAAGGAATCATACGCAATACAAAATTGTGGATGAATCCGAGCAGCCGGATGGTTCCATCATGATTAAGGTTATCAAGCAGTATAATAACAGTCCTGTTGGCGATTATCTCAACTGATAATTCATGAAAAATCCCGCAGCTGCCGTTGCCAGAAATTTTTCCCTCGGCGTCAATATCCATATGGTACGGTGCGTAAATATTCCGTTCTGCAAAAGCAGCTTCGTTTATTGCCGCTCTCCAAATTATTTCCGAAGCAGCCTTTTTCAGAAAGAATTCTTCGCTTTTAAGCAGTGAATATGCAGCATTTATCTTCTGTGCAAGCTCCTGCTGCTTTTCTGAGACGGAGCCGATTGCATCCGGATGATATTGCCCGATCAGTCTCCGGTATTTAATTTTTGCGGTTCGTCCATCATCCATATCCGTAATACCAAGGATATGTTTTGCCTGTTCAACATCCATTCGTTTGATCCTGTTTCTCCAGTGTGCTCCTTATTACCCTGACAAATCTCGCAGAAAGAGTCATTATTTCAAAAGCTTATTCAACTGCTCCCCGGAAGCAAATGGATAGTTGTGACTCAGATGCTCATAAATCTTTTGCCGGCTTTCAGACGATTCTTCTTTATAATTCGCAGACACCATGTCATAGCCCCATAAATCTTCCGGCTTCGTATAAACGCACACCGGCATTCCATATTTCCCGCCGCGCTTATTTACTTTACGCCGAAAGTCTTTGATCACCAGGTAGGTCTGCATCTGCCAGTCGGTATTTATGGCGGGGACTGTGTGGTAGATTTTGCACAGATTTATAAGGAGATCCGGCTCCTGTATGATACGATGTAAATGAACAGGTGTCTGTCTGCTGTTAAGGACATTCGCCATTGTTGCTTGAGGAACCTTTCCTGACAGCGGACGGTGTGCACCCATAAATAGCCTTGAACGTGCGGTTAAACAGCTTTTGGTTGGTGAAACCGTTTTGCTCCATGATTTCCGCGACCGACAGATCTGTGTTTTCCAGATCCTGATAGATATGGGCTGCACGTACCTCATTCAGATACTGTAAAAAAGACATCCCCATTGTCTTTTTGAAAAAACGGCAGAAATATTCTTTGCTGAAACCGAGCTGGTCGGCTGCATCCTGCAGGCTGATCGGCTCTTTATAATGTGTGATCACAAAGCTGATGACAGTGCGAATCCGTTCCGAGTTTAAAAAGCTGGCGTTCTCCGGCAGAGCACTCTGCGGATGAGAAAAATACTGGATCAGCCGCGCAAAAATCTGCAGCACATATCCTTCGGTCTCCATGGGAAG
>JAJQIL010000092.1:0-14149 GCA_021199235.1 Lachnospiraceae bacterium
AAATCAAGGAATTCTGCTCTTTTTTTATTCCAAAAGTGTTTAAGATCGGATAATATATTTGTAATATTAGCACTGAAATCTGCGATTGTCATGTGTTTAAACGTTTCTTATTATTGAAGAATATCGTGCTGATTATTTCCGATAAAGTTGTTCTGCTGATTATTTCCGATAAAGTTGTTCTTGTCATACTTCGTTTTTTGTGTTAAGGTTTATCAATCGCATAAATATTGAATAATTGAATAAAGAAAAGAGGACTGCAGGAAAATGAATAACAGAAGAATCGCGGTCGCGGGTACCGGATATGTGGGATTAAGCCTTGCGGTGCTGCTTTCGCAGCACAACGAAGTGACGGCTGTAGATATCGTGCCGGAGAAGGTGGAGATGATCAACAACCGGAAGTCCCCGATCCAGGATGATTATATTGAAAAATATCTCGCGGAGAAGGAGCTGCATCTGACAGCAACGACGGACGCGGAAGCAGCGTATTCAAACGCGGAGTTTGTTCTGATCTGTGCGCCGACGAATTATGATTCCCGCACACAGAAGTTTGACACTTCGGCGGTGGAGACGGTGATCTCACTGGTGATGGAATACAATCCGGAGGCAGTCATGATCATCAAGTCGACGATTCCGGTGGGATATACGGAAGGAATCCGGGAGAAGACGGGCAGCAAAAATATTCTTTTCAGCCCGGAATTCTTAAGGGAATCAAAAGCGCTTTATGACAATCTCTATCCGTCGCGTATCATTGTCGGCACGGATATGGAGGATGAGCGTCTGGTGGAGGCGGCGCATACATTTGCCGGACTGCTCAGGGAAGGCGCAATCAAAGAAGACATCGAGACATTGTATATGGGATTTACAGAGGCCGAGGCGGTCAAGCTGTTTGCCAATACCTATCTGGCGCTGCGCGTCGCCTACTTTAACGAACTGGATACTTATGCGGAGATGAAAGGACTGGATACGCAGGCTATCATCAACGGCGTCTGCCTGGATCCGCGTATCGGCACGCATTACAACAACCCGAGCTTCGGCTACGGCGGATACTGCCTGCCGAAGGATACCAAGCAGCTTCTTGCGAATTATGCGGATGTACCGGAAAATCTGATCGAGGCGATCGTGGAAAGCAACCGTACCAGAAAGGATTTTATCGCGGACCGTGTGCTGAAAATGGCCGGATACTATGATTATTACAACCGCGGCGACTACAGCGCGGCGGATGAGCGTTCCTGTGTAGTAGGTGTGTACCGCCTGACGATGAAGAGCAATTCGGACAATTTCCGCCAGAGCAGCATCCAGGGTGTGATGAAGAGAGTCAAGGCGAAGGGGGCGACGGTGATCATCTACGAGCCGACGCTGCCCGACGGCAGCACTTTCTTCGGCAGCCTTGTGGTGAACGATCTGGCTGCATTCAAGGAGCAGTGCGACGCGGTGATCGCGAACCGTTATGATCCCTGCCTGGACGATGTGCAGGAGAAAGTGTATACGAGAGATATTTTCCGCAGGGATTGATTTACTCATTTGCGATACTTGCTATAGAATAAAGAGAGAACTTCGAGGTGAAAAATGCGTCCTCATGCGCCACGTGCTTTGGTAACGGGCAAAAGAGATGTCGGGAGTGACGCTCCGACCGAAGTTCTCTTTTTCGTTGTTATTATTATGAGGGACTGACCGCACTCCTGCGATATTCCAGCGGCGTCATTCCCGTGTTCTTCCGGAACTGCCGGTTAAAATGCTCGACCGTGTGGTAGCCGCATTCTGAGGCAATCTCCGCGGAGCTTTTGCCGGTGTGCTCCAGAAGATGGCGGGCACGGCGGATGCGGCTGTCTATGACGTCCTCAATGCAGGAGACCTGAAACTGCTGTTTATAGAGAGCCTGCAGATAGCTGGGGCTGATGTTCAGGCGTTCCGCCATATTTTTTACGGTCCAGGCCTGCGAGGGATCCATCTGAATGGATTTATGCAGATCCCAGAGCGCACGTGAATACGGCGTGGTTTCACGGACCACAGTGTCGTCATACAGGCGGTTGAACAGGATCTGCACCAGCTCGGAAAGAATTTCTTCGCCGCTGTCCCTGTCGGAATACAGCTCCCAGCTGATCAGCTGCTGCAGATTAAAGCAGTATCCGGGATCCGAGATCGGAAAGGGACGGTTCCTGCACGGAAAATCAAGAATTGCTTTTTCATTTGTCGAAAAATACAGCCAGTCGTCGCTGTAGTCTTCCCCGTCTGCGCGGTAATAAACGGCTGCCCCCGGCTCATAGAGAATGGCGGTATCGGCCGGGTAGCGGCCTTCCTCCTCCCCGCAGCGAAAGACGGCGGGAGAGTGCGTCATGACCAGCAGATACTGTTCCGGGGGGGCATCATATACGAAATCAGCCGGATGGATCGAAGAATATCCGGCCGAATAGACCTTGTTCATGGTGGTTTCCTTCTTTCATTTCTTACGTTGCATGATTCGATAGATAAAGAGAAGATGATACTGCGGATTGCTTCGTGCTTCGCACTTCTGAAATTCTGAAATCACATCAGAGGATAAGTCAATCCTTTACGAGTATAAATCATTGTATAAAAAATTGCAATATTGTAGAATAAAAAAGGTTTCATTTGTGTAAAATGCCGAAAACCACAGACGAAAAATCGAAAATAAAGGGGTTTTGGCGAATCTTTTCGATGAAAAGGAGGACTTGAGTAATGAAAAAGAGCATGAGACGGCTTCTGGCGATGGCGACATCCGGTGCGATGATCCTTTCAGGAGCGATCCCGGGCGGGATGACAGCTTTGGCAGCGGATGATACGGTTGCTTATCTGACCTTTGCCGACAGCGCGTGGACGACACAGTACTGGTATGACGGCAATGAGTATGAGGGCGTGACCGCGACGACGGCAGTGGTGGATGGTTACGGTCAGTATACGGTGGGTCTGGAGTTTGCAGCGGCAGCTGCTGATATCACGTTTTTTGACGTGGAGATCGCGAACGGCGAGGCGGTTTATCCGGACAGCTTTATGACGATTGATTCCGTGGTGATCAACGGCGAGGAAGTGGAAGTCGGCGCGACCTACACCAGCTCTGACAATGGCACGGATACCCGTACGAATCTTTACAACTCATGGGTGAGCGAGGTGACCGAAGGCCGCACGGCGGACGGCGAAGTCGGTGATGCGACAGCGACACCGGTTGACGCGACCGCTTATACGGATATTACTTCCATCGAAGTGACCTTTACCCTGGGCGACGGCGTGGCGTTCGGCGGCGAGTCCGAGGACGGCGTTGTTGAAGCGGAGCCGCTTCCGGAGGAAGGCACGACCGCTTATCTTTCCTTCGCGGACAGCGCGTGGGGTGATGCGCAGTACTGGTTTGACGGCAATGAGTATGCGGTAGAAGCGACAAACGCGACAGTGACCGGCTACGGCCAGTATACGGTTGCTCTTGATTTCTCGGGCACCGAGGCAGGAGCTGCTGCGGATATCGCGTTCTTTGATGTAGAGATCGCGGGCGGCGAGCGCTACTTCCCGAACTGCTTTATGACGATCGATTCTGTAGTGGTCAACGGCGAAGAAGTAGAAGCAGGCGCGACCTATACTTCTTCTGACGACGGAGAGGCGACCAGAACAAATCTTTATAATTCATGGGTGAGCGAGGTTTCCGAAGGCCGCACGGTGGACGGCGAAGTCGGCGACGCGACACCGACACCGGTTGACGCGACGGCTCTTACAGATATCGTTACTCTTGAGGTGACCTTTACACTGGGCGACGGCGTTGCATTTGGCGCTTCCGATGAGGAAGCTGAGGTTCCGACCGAGTTTACGGCATTCCTGATGTTCTCAGACGGCAACAACTGGGAGAATTATGATCAGGGTGTTGGTACGGAATGCGAAGTATATGGCGATGGTATCTATGAAGTAAGCCTTACCGCGGAGCAGTGCGGTGCGGCCGCGCAGGCTGACCCGGATGAGACCGCAGTGGTATTCCTGGTAGACATTACTGATCTTGGTACGGCAATGGTGGCAGCCGGTACGCTGACTGAGGCGGACGATGAGAGCCTGACTGTGACGGATGCGGTAGCGAAGGTTGCGGTTTATGTAGATGGCGAGCGTGTGGCTTCCAAGAGCGACAACATCGTTCTCGGCGACATCGAGGGCAACGGCCGTCTGCGTATCGACCTGCTGAATGTGTATGATGGTTCAGGCACGGACGCGAATCCGGTCGTTCAGGCAGCGCTTCTGACTCCGGCTGAGGAGATTAAGGTTGTCTTCTCACTTTCCGGCACAGGGCTTAACTCTGACGCGGATACCGATCTGGAGGCATATCTGACAGAAGCCGGATATTGATGTTCCGCGGTATTGCCTGAAATAAATATTGTTTAACAGTTCTGAACAGCATCGAAACGAAAAACAGGCTGTGGCTTGCTGTTCTGTATAGTTAAAAACTGAGAAAGCCGGAGGGCATTCCGATGCATTCCGGCTTTCTTTTTTAAAAAGGGATGAAAAGATTATGGAAGAAAGTTTAGCAAAATCGCAGGAGACGGAGAAAAGGGATATCCTGTCAATGATAACCCGTGTACTTACGTTAATTGCGGTTTTTCTTTTGTTTATTCCGGGAGCAAACCCGACGAAGATCAACGGCCTGATCAGCAGGAATATTTCCCTGTTTACGGCAGGTGTGTCTTATTCGAGCCTCACAAACGGTTCGGAGCGGGCTATCCGTATGGAATGGGTGAATGAGAGCACTTACCAGATCCTGTATGTGATGGCGCTTCTGATGCTCATCGGCATTGCGCTGGTCGCCACCGGCGCCTGTATGTCGCTGGGGAACCGGAAGCTGAAGAATCTCGGATCGGTGTTTTCTGTCATTGGCTCCGCGGTTGCGGTTGCGGCAAACCTTGGTGTTTATCCCTGCTATCAGCAGTTTTGCACCTCGGAACGTCTGGAAAAGGTAGAACCGTCCTTTCCGATGGGGTTTTACATTTTTCTGGTGATGGATATTATCCTGCTGGTTTTGTCTGTGGTGATCCTGATCCGGCAGCCCAAAGCGGAAAAAGGCGAGAAATGTTCCATGGAGGCGAAGTACAGGCTGTTCCTGCTGCTTCTGCCGTTCCTGATGCTGGCATTTGTGTTCAGCTATCTGCCGCTGTGGGGCTGGCGCTACGCATTCTTTGATTACAATTCCGGCGAGACGCTTTCCATGGACAAGTTTGTGGGCTTTAAGTGGTTCACGTATCTGTTCCAGAACGCGGCGACCAGAAGAGATATCATTCAGGTAATGCGCAACACGCTGGTCATGAGCGGCCTGAATATCGCGACCAGCTGGGTGCCGATGTTTTTTGCTATTTTCCTGAATGAGATTGGAAGTAAAAAGTTCAGAAGATTCGTCCAGACCGTGACGACCATCCCGAACTTTATCAGCTGGGTTCTGGTATACGCAATCGCGCTGGCCATTTTCTCGACGGACGGTTTTATCAATACCTTTGCCATGAGCATGGGCTGGATCACGGAAGGGACGAACTACCTGATGGGGAATTCCTTCACCTGGCTGAAAATGCTGGCCTGGGGTATGTGGAAGGGCGTCGGCTGGAGCGCGATCATCTACATAGCGGGTATTTCCGGCATCGACCAGCAGCTGTATGAGGCCGCGATCGTGGACGGAGCCGGCCGTTTCCAGAAGATGCGCTACGTGACGCTGCCCGGACTGCTGCCGACCTACTGCGTCATGCTTCTGATGGCTGTGGCAGGTATCTTAAGCAACGGCATGGATCAGTACCTGGTATTCTCCAACGCGACGAACAGCTCGACCATCCGCGTCCTTGACCTGTACGTATATCAGCTGGGTATTGTCAGCGGCAGTATCCCGCTTTCCACCGTTGTGAGTATGGCGAAGTCCATTATCAGTGTCATTTTGCTGTTCAGCGCCAATGGTATTTCGAAAGCCATCCGCGGCGAGAGCATCGTATAGAAAGGAGGGACGGTTATGGCAATGACAGAACAGGAAAAGCTGGACGCGAAAGCGGAAAAGGCTTATTACAAAAAACAGGCGCACCATAAGAAAAAACTTAAAATGAAGCCGGGCGACATCCTATTTGAGATTGTTGACCACCTGTTCTTTCTGGTGTTCTCCTTTACCTGTGTATTTCCGTTTTATTATATTTTTATCAACACGATCTCGGACAATACGCTGGTACAGAAAGGACTGATCAACTTTTTCCCGCGCGGGATCAACATTCAGAATTACCTTGCGCTGCGTAATGTCGGCGAGCTGGGGAGCGCGTTTATCGTCTCGGTGAGCAGGACGGTGATCGGCACGACGCTGATGGTCCTTGCTTCCGCACTGGTGGGCTATCTGGTGACGAAGGATGAAATGTGGCACAGGAAGTTCTGGTACCGCGCATTGGTGATCACCATGTATTTCAATGCGGGCACGATCCCGATCTATATGAATATGGTCATGCTCGGCCTGACCAACAATTATCTGGTTTACATTATTCCGGCGATCGTTCAGCCGTATAACATCATTCTGGTGAAGACCTACATTGAGTCGATCCCGGCGGAACTGGAGGAGAGCGCCTTTATCGATGGAGCCTCCTTTATGAAGGTATTCCGGACGATCATCTGGCCTTTAAGCAGGCCGATCCTCGCCACGATTGCCATCTTCGGCGCGGTGGGGCACTGGAATTCCTTTACGGATTCCCTGATGTATATGCAGAACGCGCCGGAGCTGTTTACCCTGCAGCACAGACTGTATACATATCTGAATACGGCCTCGAACCTGCAGTCCCTCATGAACACGAGCGGCACTGCCGCGGCTTCCGCCATGGCTACCGTGCTGAACTCGAAGGTGATCAAGTATACGATCTCGATGGTGACGATCATCCCGATCCTGATCGTATATCCGTTCATGCAGCGGTACTTTGAGGAAGGCATCATGCTTGGCGCTGTGAAGGGATAGACGGCAGCGATGGAAATTATACAGAAGGTAACTGTAAAAATATAACTGTAAAAATATAATTGCAAAAACAGGAAAAGGAGGATACTGATGAGAAAGAAAACACTTGTGAAAAAGGCTGCTGCCGCACTGCTTGCGGCGGCGATGGTGATGGCGTCTCTGACCGGCTGCGGCAATTCGTCGAAGAATTCTTCGGATGACACGACAACGGAAGCAGTGACCGAGGCCGCGACAGAAGCGGAAACGGATGCTGCGGAAGAGACAGAAGCAGCGACTGAGGCTGAGACAGAAGCTGAGACGGATGCGGCAGAGGAGACCGAGGCTGCAGAAGAGGAGACCGAAGCCGCAGAAGAAGAAACGGACGCGGCAGAGGAGACCGAAGCGGCAGAAGAAGAAACCGACGCTGCGGACGAGACGGGAGAGGACGCGGACGCGACGGCAGAGGCAGAGACGGATGCGGATGAAGACGCGGTCGCGACCGCTGAAGCCGGGACTGACGCGGATGAAGATGCGGACGCGACGGCAGAGGCAGACGCAGATGTGGATGAAGGCGCAGCCGCTGCAGCCAGCATCGGCACCACGGATTCCGCACCGGACGGTTATGAACTGACGGATGTATCCGAATATTCGAATGAATTCTATGTACCGGATGAGACCGTGACGCTGACCGTTTACAGTCAGACAGCGAACTATTCCGGTATTATGACCGGCTGGATGGCAGACCTTCTGAAAGAAAAATTCAATGTGGAACTGAACATTATCCCGGATTCCGACGGCGTGTTTGACACCCGTATGCAGAGCGGCGAGCTGGGCGATATCCTGATCATGGGAAGTTCTGACGACTATTCCCGCGCGGTCGAGAACGGCCTGCTCTTTGACTGGGAAGAGGACGATATCCTGGCAGATTACGGCACCTACATTCAGGAGCATATGTCTGACGCCCTGGAGCAGAACCGCAGCCTGAACGAGGACGGCGCGATCCACGGATACGGCCATGACGTGGCGACATCCAGTGAGGATCACGCAAGCTTCTTCTATTCCTGGGATATCCGCTGGGATCTGTACGCGGAGCTGGGATATCCGGAAGTAAATGACCTGGATGACCTTGTCGACCTGTTTATCGCCATGAAAGAAATCTGCCCGACCGACGATAATGGAAATCAGACCTACGCGGTTTCTCTGTGGCCGGACTGGGACGGCGACATGGTGATGTATGTGAAGTCCATGGCGACCGCTTACTATGGATATGATGAGCTGGGCATCGGCCTGTATGATCCGGAGACGGGTGAATACTATGACTGCCTTGATACCGATGGACCGTATCTGGAGATGCTGAAGTTCTTCAATACACTTTATCGCGAAGGACTTGTGGATCCGGATTCCATGACGCAGACCTATGAGACCATGATCGCGAAGGTACAGAACGGCGGTACGTTCTTCTCCATCTTTAATTATTCCGGTTCTCTTGGCTACAACTCCGAGGAACATCAGGCAGAGAACAAGCTGATGATGTCTCTGGTGCCGACCGAGGCGAGCCCGATCGTTTATGGTCTGTCCACACTCGGCAGCACGAGAATCTGGGCCATTGGCGCAGATGCGGAATATCCGGAGCTTTGCATGGAGATCATCAATTACTTCTCGACTCCGGAAGGCAGAATGACGATGGAATATGGTCCGGAAGGCCTGATGTGGTACTATGATGAGGATGGTTATACACACTTTACGACTCTGGGCCTGTCCTGCTACTATGATAAGACGACGGAGATCGGCAACGGCTATTCCGGAAGCTTCCAGGACGGCACACTGCAGATCAACAATACAACATGGGCTCTGGACGCGGAGAACCTCGATTCCAACGGCGAGACCTTCAACTGCCTGAACTGGGCAAGCTTCTCCGAGGATCCGACCTGCGATACTGAGGCGGACTGGCGTGAATACACCGGATATACCACTACAGATAACTATATGGAATCCGGCAATTATACCTTAAGCCCGGCGAGCACCTATGTGGCGAGTGCGAAATCGACCGAGCTGAAGACCACCTGGGCACAGGTAACGACCTGCATCACCGAGGGCAGCTGGAACGCGATCTACGCGGAGAGCGATGAGGAATACAATTCCATCGTCAGCCAGATGATCGTGCAGGCGAGAAGCTACGGCTATGCAGACTGCCTCGAGTGGTCTCAGAATGAGGCTGCGCTTCGCAAGGCGGCTGAGGATGAGGCTACCGGCGCGGCAGAGTAAGATCTGACAGGAACCATTATAACCTGAACGGAAGGGATTTCCGCTGCCTGCAGCAGAAAATCGCAAGGCCGGGTGAGCAGCTTTGCTGCGGGTGACAATGAAAACAGGAAAGGCTGTGGGACTGCTCTCATGGCCTTTCCTGCTGAAATCCTGAAAACGGAGGCCTGAAAAACAGAATCCTGAAAAACGGAAGGCTGCGGAATTCAGAGCCGGGAAACAGAAAAACAATAAACCGGGAAATTGATGAAACGTCAAATGATGTAAGGATGGGATAGCATGAAATTTTTCAGCACAGAGGGCGGACTGTACCAGTTCATGAGCCGCCTGTTTCAGATCGTAAAACTGAATTTGCTCTGGCTGCTGTGCAGCATACCGATCGTGACAATGGGAGCCGCTTCCATAGCGGTCTACACGATCACCCTGAAAATGGTAGACGAGCGTGAGGGATATATCGCCAGACCGTTTTTTAAAGCATTCCGTGAAAATCTGAAGCAGGGCGTCATACTTGAGGTGATCACAGTTGTCTGTTTCTATGCGGTATACATGGATTTTCAGCTGTTCAACGCGGTGGAGGGGAATCCGATCGTATTCCTGATGATCGGAATCTTATCGGCGATCGTCTGCTTCCTTGCCCTGATTTATGCGTATCCTCTGGCGGCGCGGTATGAAAATAAGATTTCCAGGATCCTGCGGAATTCATTTGATATAGCGGTTCGCTTTCCGGTGAGAACGCTGGCTCTGGTGCTGGTACTGGCCCTGGAATTTGTCATCATGTTCTGGAACACGACGACACTGTTTTTTGCAATTCTGATCGGGCCGGTCTGCGTCATGTTTACGATCAGCGGGTTTGCGCGCTACTTTTTCCGGGTACTCGAGAAGGAGCCCGGCGCTGTGAGCAATCCGGAGGATCTGGAGGACTAAAGGGGGATGATGAGATGAATAAAGAAAACTGTTTACCGGAGAAAAAGATGCATCTGCTGTTTGCGCTGTTTGCGATCCTGACACTGCTGTGCGGATTCAGAACGCAGGCTTTTGCATCGGAGGAAGTCTCCTCCCGGCCAATGCGCTCCCTGACCGCGGATGAGATCGTGGCGGAGATGGGGACCGGATGGAATCTGGGCAATACCATGGACGGTCATACCGGATTTACGCCGGGCGAGACGACCTGGCAGAGTGTGATCACCACGAAAGCTCTGATCACGGCAGTCCATGATATGGGATTCAATACCGTTCGCATACCGGTGACCTGGGGCACCATGATCGACGATGAGAACGGGTACGCGATTGATGAGAAATGGATGAGCCGCGTGCAGGATATCGTGGATTATGCGGTTTCCCAGGATATGTATGTGATCATCAACATTCATCACGACGGGGCGGAGCAGACCGGCTGGCTGCGTGTCGCTTCGGATGATGTGGATTATGTCAATGAAAAATTTGCGGCTGTCTGGCAGCAGATCGCGGAGACATTCCGCGATTATGACGAGCATCTGATCTTTGAGTCTATGAACGAGGTGAAGGGGGACGGTGATACTTCGGCCGGCATTTTGCGGGATTATGAGCGGATCAATGAATTGAATCAGATCTTTGTGGATACTGTGCGCGCGACCGGAGGCAACAACACGGAGCGCTGGCTTTCTGTCCCGGGACGTTATACAAACATTGATTCCACAACAAATGAGAGCAATGGATTTACACTTCCGACTGACAGCGCTGAGGGACGCCTGTTTGTATCGGTTCACTATTATGATTATTCGTTCGGCCTGGTCGAGTCGACCGGAAAGACGACCTTTTCGCTGGAAAACGCAGAAGATCTGGCAAAGGACATCGCAAAGGTATATGAAAAATTCACCTCACAGGGGATTCCGGTGATCATGGGAGAATACGGCTGCATCAACAAGGATAATTCCTCCGAGCGTGCTTACCATCTGGAAGTCGTAAACTATCTGTGCAGCTTAAATGGGATTGTGCCGGTCTACTGGGATCAGGGCTGGTATGACCGCAGCGAATCGCCGGACTACAGCTTTGCCCTGATCGACCGGGAGACACTGGAAATCATCGACAGGGATGTGACAGACGCAATTTTCCGCGGATTTTATATGGATAGTGCTCTGGAACTGGCGGAAATAGAAAAAACTCCTGCCGTGACAGAGATCACGGAGATTACCTCGGATCTGCACGGGATTTCTCTTGTGATCGGTGATGAGACAACAGTTGACATACAGACGGCTCCGTCCGATACCAACGATGTGGTCTTATGGAAAACGGACGATGCTTCCGTAGCGACTGTTTCCAATGGACATATCATTGCCCGGGGCACTGGTCAGACCACGATCCTGGCGTTCAGCCAGAGCGGATCCGCGCAATATGAGATTTTTGTGACGGTGACGGCGGATACGAATACAGCCGGGACGAGTGTTCTTTCGCTGGATCTGGATTCGCTGCAGCAGATGCTTTATGAGCAGGAAAAATCAGAGACGGCCGGAGCGGATACAGAGGGGATCCGCATTCTGGCTGGTGAGAGCGTCTTTCTTGCGGACTATATTACCCTCGGCGGGACGGCGGAAGAAGACGCAGCGGAAGATGCAGGAACATTGGAATATGTGACATACCGCTCAGCAGACGAAACGGTGGCGACGGTTTCCACCATCGGCAAGCTGGTCGCGGTCGGCACTGGTTCCACTGAGATCACGATTTCCGCGTCCGGCGGTTCGTACGTAACCATTCCTGTCACCGTGGAAGAAGGGGCTTCTGAAAAAGTGTTGACACTCGCGCTGAACGTATATTACAATGACGATGTGCTCAGCTATTACAGCAATGAATATGGCAGCGCGATTGAAATTGAGGAAGACGGGCAGTATACACTTGTCTTTGACTGCGCGGAGGATTTATCAGACGCGGCGGTTGCAGCGGGCGTCACCGGATTAAACAATCTGACAGCGATTTACATCAAGGACCACGATGTGACGCTGGGAAACGCCTCGAAAACTCCGATCAGCTCCTGCGATATCTTCTTTGATTCCGTTGTAGTGGATGGGGTATCGCTTACGATCACGCAGACAGAGAGCAAGTCTGCGATCAAGAGTTCCGGCATTCTGGATACGAACGACCCGCTCAATTCCTGGGACGGTTCGCAGGTAGAGGAAGTGACGGTGACGAATCATGTGCTGAATATTGTTGGGATTGACAATCCGCAGAGGATTGAAGTGACATTTACACTCTCTGATCTGGCATTCGAATGACAGTAACTATTCAGGACAGTACTTCGCACTTGCTTCCCGGTTGCGGCTGTCGTTCATCTCAGCGGCGCTCATTTGGCGAAGGCCTGATCGGCAGCGGGACCTCTGCACGGAGAAAACGCAGAATTATCAGTGTACAGCCCGGATCACAGATAACACGGAGGACAGCTTGAAATGAAAATAGTAGTGACAGGCGTGGGCGGACAGCTCGGCCATGATGTGATGAATGAACTGGCAAAACGCGGCCATGAGGGCATCGGATCAGACATTGCGGAAAAATACAGCGGGATTGCCGACGGTACGCCGGTGACGACGATGCCCTATGTACAGATGGACATCACCGATCAGGCCGGCGTGAGCCGGATCCTTTCTGAACTTAAGCCTGACGCGGTGATCCACTGTGCGGCCTGGACGGCGGTGGATCTGGCGGAGGATGACGATAAAGTAGAAAAGGTACGCCTCGTGAATGCGAAAGGCACGCAGAATATCGCTGAAGCCTGCAGACAGATCGATGCGAAAATGCTGTATCTTTCTACCGACTATGTATTTGACGGGATGGGAGAGACCCCCTGGGATCCCGACTGCAGGGAGTATAAGCCGCTGAACGTATATGGTCAGACCAAGCTGGAGGGTGAACTGGCGGTCTCCGGGACGCTGGATAAATATTTCATCGTACGTATCGCCTGGGTATTCGGCGTGAATGGGAAGAATTTTATCCGTACGATGCTGAATATCGGAAAGAATCACGACGTACTCCGTGTGGTGAAAGATCAGATCGGCACGCCGACCTACACAGAGGATCTGGCGCGGCTTCTCGTGGATATGATTGAGACAGAAAAATACGGCTATTATCACGCAACGAACGAGGGCGGCTATATCAGCTGGTATGAGTTTGCGGTTGAGATTTTCCGTCAGGCAGCTGCGCTCGGAAGAGAAGAGTACGATGAGAATCATCTGCAGGTAATTCCGGTGACGACCGACGAATACGGAGAATCGAAGGCCAGGCGGCCGTATAACTCCCGTCTGGATAAAAGTAAGCTTGCTGCCAATGGTTTTGAACCGCTGCCTGTGTGGCAGGATGCATTGGCACGTTACCTCAAAGCAATAGACGCGGATTTCTGAATCCGGCTGCAGGAGAGATAAGAAAGATATAAAGAAAGACATAAAGAAAGACATAAAGAAAGACATAAAGAAAGAGACCGTCGATCGCCGGTCTCTTTTTGTGAGCAGGGCCGGATTACTCTGCTCGGTTTTTAAGGGAAAATTAATAGCATCTTACTGCGCATACCGGCGTTGAATAGAACGCGTTGTCGGTGCAGATACCGCGCGTTGAGTTCGCCGCGTGGACGATCCGCCCGCCGCCGATATAGATCGCGACATGGTCGATTCCGCTGCCGGTTGAGCTGTAGAACAGCAGATCGCCGGCCTGCAGTTCGCTGGTACTGATGGTTGTCCCATTCGTCGATTGTGCCGCCGCAGTCCTCGACAGGTAGATGCCGAAGTGAGCAAATACGGACTGTACAAATCCGGAGCAGTCTGCGCCGCTTGTCAGACTTGTCCCGCCATAGACATATGGGTTGCCGACAAACTGCAGTGCGTAGTTCGCAATGGATTCGCCCGTGCTGGCGGAAGAACTGCTTTCCGTTGAAGCTTCCGTTGCGGCTTCTGTCTGAGTCTCAGTCTGCGCCGTGGTCTCAGTCTGCGCCGTGGTCTCGGTCTGAGCAGC
>JAJQIL010000092.1:14249-16107 GCA_021199235.1 Lachnospiraceae bacterium
GTCTGCGCCGTGGTCTCGGTCTGAGCAGCCTCAGTCTGCACCGTGGTCTCAGTCTGAACAGCCTCGGTCTGCACCGTGGTCTCAGTCTGAGCAGCTTCGGTCTGCGCTGCCGTTTCCGTTACTGTGGCTTCTGTTTCTGCCCAGGTCTCTTCATAGACGGTCTCGTCCTCTTCAACATAGACCTCTTCGGATGCTTCTGTCTCAGCCTCAGCCTCCTTATCGGCTTCTGTCTCAACAGATGTCACATCCAGGCCAAGACGGGCAGCTTCTTCCTCAAGAGTCTCGCCGACCGGATAATAAGTAATATACTCGACATAATCCGAATTAACATATCCGTAGACATCATTGCCGAGGGCAACCTTCATCCAGTCGTCTCCGTAAAGCACAACCTCGATTTCATCGCCGACAGTAGCAATGTCAATGACTTCGCTGTCTGTAGAGGCCTCTGCGCGAACATTCAGTTCATCCGCATAAACCCGCGCAACATTATACGCAACTTCATTGGCAATAGCTTCTGCTTCTTCTCCGGTGGCAAAATATTCTGCCTTCACGTAGCCGCAGGCATTGCCGGACGCAACAATATACCATTCCTGATCTTCTGTAACGGCAATGACCGTAGCGGAATCATTATTATAGATCTTGGCGGTAATCGCGCTGTCCGTGTTGGCCATTGTGCGGACATTTATGTAGTCCTCACACTGTGCAAAGATCAGTTCACCTACTACAGAGTCCTTCTCTTCCGTCTCAGCCTCATCTGTTTCTTCAGCGGAAACAGATGTCTCTTCATCAGAAGTCACAGCCGTCTCCCCGGTTGTTTCCGTGGCTGATTCACTGGCAGAAGCGTCAGTAAGCTCTGTATCCACAGTGGTCTCAGAAACTGTTTCCCCGTCAGCCTCCGATACCACCTCTGTTTCTGCCGCATAGACGGGGAACCCCTGCGCGCCCGGAACGATCAGCCCGGCCAGTAAGCACAGAGAAACCGCCTGCGGTACCCTTCTTCTCATCTCGATACAAACGCCTCCTTATCTCAATGCGCCTCATAAATCTGCAACAGAACACTTTTTGATTATTTTACGAACTATTACAAATTTATTAAATATAGTTACAGCCGCATCATAACAAAATATTCCATCCAAGTCAATGGATAAAGAATTTCTTAGAAAAGTCTTAACAATACATATGTTCGCTTTTTTTGAATATTCTTGCTTTCATCGCGGAGAAGAAAGGTCTTAAATAAATATGAAATTTTGCTTCTGCAGTTGAAGAATCAGAGAAATCATGGTAAAATCAGATAGAAAAACAAAAAAAATGCAATCTTGATTGTGCAAAATGCAGATACCATCCTGTAATCATAAGATTTTGGGAGATTTATTATGAACATTTTGTTTTACCTGCTGCCAAAGAGTGATGTAATATATGTTTATGACGATGACACACTCCGACAGGCAGTTGAAAAAATGGAGTATCACAAATACAGTGCGGTGCCGATCATCACCCGCGCCGGTGCCTATGCAGGCACACTGACAGAAGGAGATATCCTCTGGGAAATCAAAAGAAAGCGTTCGGCAGACTATCGGGAGCTGGAGAGTACACGTGTGCGCAGCCTGAACCGCAAGCGTGACAATCAGCCCGTGAATATCAACTGTGAGATTGAAGATCTGATCATGACGGCCATGAATCAGAATTTTATTCCGGTCATTGATGACAACGGTACCTTTATCGGCATCGTGACGAGGAAAAGCATTATTGAATATTGCTATTCTCATTTCCGGAAAGACGGGGATGCTGTGCGAAACTGTTAATAAAAGTGCTGTCAAGCGTTTTTGAAAATGTCCTGAAAAATTTTTAACATAAGCCC
>JAJQIL010000073.1 GCA_021199235.1 Lachnospiraceae bacterium
TCTCACGAAAATTCAAAATCTCCGTCTGCCTTCCCCACCCCGTGAATAGTAACCAAAGCAAAAACGATTTCCGGCACAGGTTTTTCCTTTTCTTCCCCGCAACCATCTCCATGCGCATCCGCATTTCCACACAAACTGCCCAGCGTCTAAAGCCATGGTATTACAGTCGATCTATTTCAATACCACCCATCTGCCGGATTTCGTAGAACCCTCATGCCGGATTTCACCATTTTTCTTCATGCATTTTACCCTGTACCCGCACAAAATCAAACTTCACATTCAGCATGCTTGCGACCTCTTTCAGGCTGATATAAGGATCAACAGACATAAACTGTTTAATTTTTTGTGATACATCGTCTTCCTGCTCATCTGCGGATTTCGCCTGCATTTCCTGGGTAATTTTAGTTTCTTGAGCATTTTCCTGAGTATTTTCCGTTTCTTTGGCAAGTTCCTGCGTTATTTCCACATTTCCCGATATCTGCGCAGCTTTCTCCTCTTCTCTGCGCACTGACAAAAACTCTTCATTAATGCCCACAACCGCCATAGTGTAATCATCCGTATCTTTTTCAGGCAGGAACTGCAGCTTCGGTGAGCCATTGTCTGACAATGCAAGCCCCGATGCCAGAGTGACCTGTCACGCTTTCCCATCCAGCAGCTCCAGCAGCTCATCCCTGCTCATGCTGCCGAGGGACGCGGTGTCGCCGCTGATCACCTGGTCGGCGAGCGCGCGCTTGTCCTGCTGCAGCTTCAGGATCTTTTCCTCGATGGTATTTTTGGCAATCAGCTTGTATACGGTTACCTTTTTCGTCTGGCCGATGCGGTGTGCACGGTCGGTCGCCTGGTTCTGCGCCGCGACGTTCCACCATGGATCGTAATGGATGACCACGTCGGCTCCGGTCAGGTTCAGTCCGACGCCGCCTGCCTTCAGGGAGATCAGGAAGACCGGCGTGCTGCCCTGATTGAATTCCTTCACGAGCTCCAGCCGCTTCTGCTTCGGGGTGGCACCGGTGATGGTAAAATATGGAATCTTCTCTTCTTCCAGACGTCTCTGCAGGATCTCCAGCATGGAGGTAAACTGGGAAAACACGAGTATCCTGTGTCCGCCGTCGATGGCGCTCATGATCAGCTGGATGCAGGCGTCAGCTTTCGCGGAATCTCCCTTATAAGAGTCGAAGCAGAGCGTCGGATCGCAGCAGATCTGACGCAGGCGCATCAGCTCGGTGAGAACTTCCAGCTTATTCTTATTGAACTCGTCCGCGTTCTGCGCAGCGATGGTCTCGCGCATATGCACCACCTGACCGTCGTAAAGCTGCTGCTGCTCTTTTTCCATCCGCACATAGCGCACTTCCTCCAGCTTGTCCGGCAGGTCTTTCAGGACGTCTTCTTTCAGGCGGCGCAGGATGAACGGCCCGGTCATTTTCTGCAGGCGCTGCATCGCCGCCTCATCCTGATGCTTCACGATCGGGAGCTCCATCTCTTTACGGAATACATCATAAGTGTACAAAAATCCGGGCATCAGATAATCAAAAATGCTCCACAGCTCGCTTAAACGGTTCTCGATCGGCGTGCCGGTCAGCGCAAAACGATAGCGGCTCTTCACCACTTTTACAGCTTTCGCCGCGGCGGTAGTGTGATTTTTGATGTACTGCGCCTCGTCGATCACCTCATATCCGAACGTGATGTCCTCATAAAGATCGATGTCACGCTTCAGCAGATCATAAGATGTCACCACGACATCATAGTCCTGACACGCGGCAATCTTCGCGCGGCGTTCTTCCTGCGTACCGGTGATCAGAAGGACATTAAGCTCCGGTGTGAAACGGGCAAACTCCTCGCCCCAGTTGAAGACGAGGGCAGCCGGCGAGATGACGATCGAGGTCTGCGGTTCACCGTTCGCCAGCAGATTCTTTCCATCTGCAGCCCTCTGCTCCTTCGCCGCCAGCAGCACCGCGATCATCTGCAGCGTCTTCCCGAGTCCCATGTCGTCGGCCAGGATTCCGCCGAACTGCCAGGTCTCCAGGGTACGCAGCCATTTGTAGCCATCCTTCTGATAAGGACGCATGATTTTAGAGAGGCTTTTCGGCACGTCAAAATCCGCGTCGTTCACGGTCTTGAATCCCTTGACGAGCTCGCGGAAACGGCTGTCGCGGTCCGTATAAACGCCCTCATTTTCCTCGAGCATTTTATTCAGGTAGAGGGTGCGGTACATCGGCAGATGCATCTTCCCCTGCACAAATTCCTTCGGTTTCAGATGCATGGAGTCCATCAACTCGGCAAGAAGCTCCATCGACTGCTCATCCACTTCCGCGTAAGAGCCGTCTTTGAGTTTATAATAGTCCTTCTTCTGGCGGTAACTGTTCAGGATGTCGAGCAGCTCTTCCTGCGACACATCGTCGGTCGAAATATCCAGATTCAGAAGACCGCTGGAAAGGGAGACGCCGACCGCCACCTTTACCGGACGGATCCGGCGGCGCGCCCGGAAGCGCGTGGTGCACTGCACTTCTCCTAAGGAAAGCAGTTCTTCTACACCGTCCGTCATCATCTGATAGACCCGCTCTTCCTCCTGCCCGCAGGTCATCTCCCGTCTCTTCCAGTCCGTACAGGGCAGCCAGCTTTGCAGTCTGGCCAGCATTTCATTTTCCGAGTTAAAATCCCGATACTGGGCCAGGCTTCCTTCCATATCCGGATCCTCCAGATCCAGAAGAGACAGTTCTCTGCCTTCATAGCGGGCATACGGACTGCAGAACACGTCCTGATCGGATGCATCCAGATAAAAGACAAAATTCACCTGCGGCGGTACAAAGGAATGAATCCGCTCCGAATCGGTCTCAACGACCTCCACCACATCCTGCACATCCGGCAGGAACTGATGATAAAACGTGGACAGACTGTTCCGCCCGATCACAAAAGAGAAATCTCCGTCCTCGTCCGCCATTGAGGCCAGCTTTTCAATCTTTTCCTGAAAATTCTGATCCGAACGGCAGAGTCGGTTCCCCGCCGCTCCGTCTCGTGCGGCACTATTCTGTGCGGCTCCATCCCGCCCCCGGACATCGCGGGCCGGTGCTTCCTCCACATAATACGCGCAGTTCATTCCGAAATAGAGCTCCGGCAGGGTGCCTTCCACCTGTATGCCATGGAATTCTCCATTTTTCAGACGCCCCGTCTGCGGATTCCTTTGCAGCGGTTGTCCGTTTCTTCCCGCCAGGGGGCTTTTCTCCTCCAGATCCGCCTCTGAAATACGCATCGTCACCCGCGGATTTCCCTCTCCGCAGCGCAGCTGCAGTTTCTTCGTCTTCGGCTGATCCCGGTCTTCATACTCAATTTCACCGTCGCCGATCTCATTGTAAAATTCATCCAGCCGCCAGCCGAACAGATTAAGCGAGCCGCCCACTTTGACGGTACGCTGATAATAAAACCGCGTGCGCGTCGCATCGGCAAGCCGTTTCCCGAATTCTTCCTCCTCCTGCACGATCTGCTCAATAAAGCGTAGCCATTTCCTGCCCTCATCCGTAAAATTGCTCCGGCGATGATTGAATTCCGTACTGGAACCATACGTGGCGGTAGCCGCATTGCGCACGTTCTCACAGAACTCGTCCAGCTGTTTGATCACAAAAAACTTCCCGCTCCCGATTTTAAAAGAGACAGAAAGCGCACCGTCTTTTTTGATCAGACGCGGCTTCAGAGTCAGGCTCTCCTCCTTCGTCCTGCCGGCAGCCGCCAGATTTGCTTTTTTCTGCTGATAAGCGTCCATCAACAGGACCGCTCTGCGATCCGTCGCGTCTCCGATATTGTGATCCCTCAGAAAATCGCGCAGCGCAAAGAGCAGTGCGGCGACATACCGGCAGTTCGAATTTTCGTTCTCATAATAAAACCACGCGTATCTTCCGTGTTTTTTCTGACAGATCGGACAGCTGCACGTCGCCCGTGTTATCTTTTTCCGTGAAAAGCTCACCGAGGTCTGAAAAACCTCCCGCCCATCCTCTGCTTCCCATGTGATCTCACCAAGTCTTTCGCCATCCGCCCTGTAGGGATTATAGCCTGAGGATACACTGATAGCTCCGATCAGTCCCTGATGATACAGCTTCTCTCCCATGCGCAGAGAATCCTTCGGCAGATCCGCGTTCTTCAGGATCGCCTCCCCGTCAAAATAACTGTATCGCTCCAGTGCCTCGATGCTGCCGCTGCCGATGGACGAATCCTGTTCGTCTGTCCACGCGTCTCCAAGCAGTGTATACTCTCCGTCCGCGCCGCGCCCTGCAGCCCGCGCCGCGTTCCGGGCATTTTTTCTCTTATCCTGTGTCTCCATAAAGATTCTCTCTGCCTCCTGGCGTTCTTTTATCAGTTCTTCTTCCTCGCGTGCGCGGCGCTCTTCGGCGGCTTTTCGTTCCTCTTCTTCTTTCGCGCGGCGTGCCGCCGCGGCCTTGCGCTCCTCTTCTTCCTGGATTTTACGCCTTTCCTCCGCCAGGCGGCTGGCTTCCTGATCCCGCAGCCGCTTTTCACGGCGGCGATCCTCTTCTTCCTTCTTCTGCCGGCGAATCTCTTCGCGGCGCGCCTCCTCCGCCTGAAGCTTCTCCAGTTCCCTGCGCCGGGTTGCCTCCGCCTGCACTTTCCGCTCCGCTTCCTTTTTCGCACGCTCCGCTTTTCTCTGGTCTCTGGCCGCCCGCTTTGCCTCACGCTCTGCTGCTTCCTGCGAAGTCAGCTGTGGCTGTGTATTCTCCTGCAGTGTTTTTTCTGACTGAGCGTTCTCCGGCTGTGTATTCTCCGGTTGTATTCTCTCCGGCTGCTTTGCCTCTCCCTGAACGGGCTGAGACGGTTCCGCATTTTTCCGTGGCCTTCCCGGCCTCCTCTTCGGCGTCTCGGTTGCCGCTCCGGCCTCTTCTGCTGCAGGCTGGGTCTTCGCAGCTTCTTTCCGCGGTCTTCCCGGTCTTCTCTTCGGCGCCGCGGCTGACGCTTCAGCCTCTTCTGCTGCAGGCTGGGTCTTCGCCGCATCCTTCCGCGGCCTCCCCGGTCTCCTCTTCGGCGACTCGATGTTCGTTCCGGTCTCAACAGCTTCCGGCTGAGGCTTCGCCGCATCCTTCCGAAGCTTAGCCGCCGTCTGCACCGGATCTGCGCCTGCCGTATTATGTCCCGTCATCGCCCGCACACTTTCCGCAGGAGTCTCCGTTTTCGTTCCATATAGCTTACCATCAATCGCGTACAGCAAAGCCGCCATATGCTCACAGGAATAGCCGCCCCGCGCCATCGGACAGCGGCAGTTCATCCGTATCGGATTTCCGTTTTTCAAAGTCAGAGAGACCTCCTGCCGCTCCCGTCCGAGAACAGCCGCTGAAAAAACGTCTCCCTCCTCTTTCATATCCGCCACACGGCCATTGTCATACGCCGTCTTCCCGCGTTCCAGCGCAGAAGAGCTGAATTTCTTTTTCCAGTCATTCTTTAATCTCTCCAAAGTGCCTTTCTCCTTTTTTCTTCCTGTAAAAAATCCCGTCTGGTAAAAATCCGCTTCCTGATAAATAATCCGTCATCGTTCCAACTGTCAAGAGTATATCTTTTTTCCACGCAAATCTCAATAGTTTCCCGGCAGATGATTGTTTTTTTACAAAGGATTTGGTATGATTTACTTCATAAATGAACATGAGGAGGTCTTACCCATGGCCCTTGACGGCATAGTCATAGCAAATATCGCAGCGGAGCTTTCCGACAAACTGACCGGCGCGCGCATCAGCAAGATCGCGCAGCCGGAGGCGGACGAGCTGCTGCTCACCATAAAAGCGCAGACCGGGCAGTACCGGCTGCTGCTCTCCGCGGGCGCAAGCCTGCCGCTGATCTATCTTACCAATACCAACAAGCCTTCCCCGATGGTTGCGCCGAATTTCTGTATGCTGCTCCGCAAGCATATCGCGAACGGCAAAATCCTGCGCATCTGGCAGCCGGGACTGGAACGCATCCTTCATTTTGAGATTGAGCATTACAACGAGATGGGCGACCTCTGCCGCAAGGATCTGATCCTGGAGCTGATGGGCAAGCACAGCAACCTGATCTTCTGCGATGAGACCGGCATGATCATCGACAGCATCAAGCACGTCGGCGCGATGACCAGCTCGGTCCGTGAGGTATTGCCCGGGCGGCAGTATTTTATCGCCGTGACGCAGGAAAAATGCGACCCGCTCGCCACCTCGGAGGAAGAATTCCGTTCGACTGTATTTACAAAGCCAATGCCGCTCGCAAAGGCCATCTATACGTCCTACACCGGCATCAGCCCGCTGATCGCGGAGGAGCTCTGCTTCCGCGCCGGCCTGGAATCCGCGCAGAGCGCCAACTCCTTCGACGAGCTCTCGCAGCTTCATCTTTACCGCACATTTGAGCTGCTGATGGAGGATGTGAAAGAAAAGCGGTTTTCGCCGGCGATCATATATGAACATACCAGGGATGCTGCGTCTTCCATCGCGCGAAGGCCAGAAACAAATGACAGCGCAGCCCTCTCTGGTGCGCGAAATCACGATGCGGGCAACGACAAAGATACTGATTCTGAGTCATCACAGATGGCAGGAGCAATCCCGGTCGAGTTCGCCTCTCTGCCCCTCACCATGTACGAAGGCAATTCCAACAGCGCTTTCCCAAATGCACAGACCAGGGATTCATCTGACAACAGCGATTGCTCTTCTGCAGACAGCATTTTCGGAACACAGACCGTATCCGACAGTGCCTCCATAAAGCAGGCAGCTCCCCGCTACATTGTACACCGCTTCTCCTCGCCCTCTGAGATGCTCGAGCAGTATTACGCGATGAAGAACACAGTGACCCGCATCCGGCAGAAATCCTCCGACCTGCGGCGTATCACCACCACCGCGCTGGACCGCTGCCGCAAAAAATATGCCCTGCAGGTGAAGCAGCTCGCGGATACAGACAAGCGCGACAAATACCGCGTCTACGGCGAACTGATCCACGCCTACGGCTACGGTGTGGAGCCGGGGGCGAAAAGCTTTGAAGCATTGAATTATTATACAAATGAAATGATGACCGTTCCCCTTGACCCGACTTTGACCGCGCAGGAGAACGCGCAGAAATATTTTGACAAATACAACAAGCTGAAACGCACTTATGAGCATTTAAGCGAGCTGGTGCAGGAGACAAAAGCGGAGATCGAACATCTGGAATCCATCTGCGCTTTCATGGACATGGCCCTCTCCGAGGAGGACCTAATCCAGGTAAAAGAAGAACTGACTGACGCCGGTTACATCCGGCGGCGCTACACCGGCAAAAAAGTGAAGATCACCTCGCGCCCCTACCACTACGTCTCGGCGGACGGTTATGATATGTATGTCGGCAAAAACAATTATCAGAACGATGAGCTGACCTTCCGTTTCGCCTCCGGCGGCGACTGGTGGTTCCACGCCAAGGGCGCGCCCGGCTCCCACGTCATCGTCAAGGCCAACGGCACGATGCCGCCGGATTCGACATTCGAGGACGCCGCCCGGCTCGCGGCCTTTTATTCCCGGAACCGCGAAGCCGGAAAGGTCGAGATCGACTATGTGGAAAAAAAGCAGGTCAAAAAGCCAAACGGCGCGAAGCCGGGCTTCGTCGTCTATTACACGAACTATTCGATGACGATCGATACGGACATCTCGCGGATCCGGCTGGTGTCGGACTGAACGATGTAAATTGCCGCTCCGGTCGGTGCTTAACGAGCGCCACAGGCGCTCAGCACCGACATCAGGCGATTAGCATGGCACGGCTTTATTTATACATCTCTTCCAGATCAACAAGTGTCACTTCTCCATTTGCGGCGGCTCGAAGCAGCCCATCCGTAAATCCGCTTCTGGAAAAAATATAATAATAATACCGGCTTCCTTTTCCAAATACGGATGCGTACCCCCGGATCAGCTCCAGCTCATCCATGCCGATTTTCTCATTTTTATATTTACAGGAACCAATGATATAGTCTTTCCCATCCGCCGGAGCCCCCACAATATCAATCTGTACCTGCTTTTTATTTTTCGCGTCAGTTCCCCACCACTGGCCGATTCCATTCAGATTGATGGGAAGGTCTTCCGCGTAATAAAGCAGATAATCCTGACACATTTTTTCATAAGTGATTCCCATAAAATCAGAAAACTGTGTTTTCACAACGCTCTGATAAGTCCTGCGGATCCGACCGGAATCGATTGCACTGATATTTGCCGGAACAAAACGATACCAAAAGCGAAAAAAATGATCTGCCAGAAGATAAATCGTCTTTTTTCCGGGCTTTTCCGTAATCGGTGTTTCTTTTTTCACAATTCCCAAATCCGTCAATGTTTTCAGATAGTTGGTACAGGTGCCGCTGGGCTCCCCGACTCTTGTAACGATCTCATTTAAATGAGAAGCCCCCTCCGCGATTGCTTTGATAATTGCATTGTAAATTGCAGGCTCCCGAAGCTCCTGCTTCAGTAAGTTCGCCGGTTCTTCATAAAGATAACCCGATCGATCAAACAAATTGGTAAGGAGAGCGTCATCAATATTCGTTTTCACATTCAATTTATTGATGTAATGTGGGATTCCTCCGGTAATTCCATAAATCAGAGCATTCTCCTCTGGCTGCCTTTCCGGATGGAAAACAGCCGTTTCCTTATAGTTGAGCGGTTCGATCTTAAACTGCGCGGTGCGTCTTCCATACAACGGGCTTTCCTGCCCCAGCACCTGATTTTCCATAAAGCTCATGGAAGATCCGCACAAAATCAGAAAAAGCTTCGAATTTTTCCACTTATGGTCAATCACATGCTGAAGCATCGCGGAAATTGCGGGCTTAGCCTTTGCAAGATAAGGATATTCGTCAATCACAAAAACGATTCTGGCCTCTTTGGACAGTCCTGTAATTTCATCCAGTGCGGCATTGTAATCGCGAAATACCGGCGGTAAGAACGTATCCGGTCGTTCAAAGCTCATGATTGCCCTGGAAAGTGACTCCAGATTTTCCTGTCCTGTCGTATTCAAAGCAGAAAAAAAGATGGTCGGCTTATCCTTGCAAAATTCATTGATCAGCGCTGTTTTGCCAACTCGCCGTCTTCCGTAAATAATAATACACTCAAAATCGCCGTCTTCATAACGCGCATTCAGCTTTCTAAGCTCCTCCTCGCGGCAGTAGAATGATTCCATATAAAAAATCCCCCTGTCATTCCCTTACGAATCATGCAGAAAATATAGTTTTTCGTAAAAAAGTTAATCACGATTATGTTTTTCATGATTATGATAATTCTGCAGGCAGCAAAAGTCAAGGGGACTTTTTCTATAAATTTTGTTTTACCGCAGGCACGCAGCCTCATCCCATCCCCAGCAGCAGCCCGATCACACGCACAAGTCCGGCCACCAGCCAGGCGATGACGCACTGCCCAAGGACGACATAGACCGCCCATTTGCCGCCCATCTCGCGCCTCACGGAAGCGATCGCGGCCACGCACGGCGTATAGAGCAGGCTGAAGACCAGCATCGTCGCCGCGGTCAGAGGCGAAAGCAGTGTGGTGACCTGTCCCGCAAACAGAAGTTCCATCGTGGAGACCACGCTTTCCTTTGCCATAAAGCCGCTGATCAGGGATGTGCAGATTCTCCAGTCTCCCATGCCGAGCGGTGCAAACAGCGGCGCGATCAGACCGGCCACGGCGGCAAGGATACTGTCCTGCGAATCCGTGACGACATTCAGGCGCAGGTCGAAGGTCTGTAAAAACCAGATCACGATCGTCGCCAGCAGGATGATGGTAAACGCGCGGTGCAGGAAATCCTTCGCTTTCTCCCAGAGAAGCTGCAGCACATTCTTCGGCGAGGGCAGCCGGTAATTCGGCAGCTCCAGCACAAACGGCACCGCTTCTCCGCGGAACATCGTCTGCTTAAAAATGAAAGACACAAGAATCCCCACCACGATTCCCAGAAGATACAGGCAGGTCACGATCAGGCCGCTGTATTTCGGGAAAAAGGTATTCACAAAAAACATATAGATCGGCAGCTTTGCCGTGCAGCTCATAAACGGCGTCAGCAGGATCGTCATCCGGCGATCGCGCTCACTCGGCAGCGTCCGCGTCGCCATGACTGCCGGCACCGTACAGCCAAACCCGATCAGCATCGGGACAATGCTCCGTCCGGAAAGACCGATCTTCCGCAGCAGGCTGTCCATGAAAAACGCCACGCGGGCGATGTAGCCGCTGTCTTCGAGCAGCGACAGGAAGAAAAACAGACAGACAATGATCGGCAGGAAGCTTAAAACACTGCCGACGCCCGCAAAAATGCCGTCGCTGATCAGTGCCCGCAGGATCGGATGGACGTTTCCGGCGACCAGAGCCGTATCCACCACCCCTGCCAGGGCGTCAATTCCCATCTCCAGAAGGTCCTGGAAAAACGCGCCGATCACGTTGAAGGTCAGGAAAAACACCATCAGCATAATGCCGATGAAACAGGGAATCGCCGTATATTTTCCGGTCAACACCCGGTCAATCTTTTCACTGCGCAGCCGCTCTTTGCTTTCCTTCGGCTTCTGCACGGTCTGTGCACACAGCTTCTGAATAAAGGAAAACCGCATATCCGCGATCGCTGCTGCCCGGTCCAGTCCGCGCTCTTCCTCCATCTGGATGAGGATATGCTCCACCATCTCTCTTTCATTCTCAGTCAGCGCAAGCTGTTCCAGGATCAGCTGATCGCCCTCCGCCACCTTTGTCGCCGCAAAGCGGAGCGGGATCCCCGCCTTCTGCGCATGGTCCTCGATCAGATGCATAATGCCGTGCAGCGCCCGGTGCACCGCGCCGCCGTGATCATTCTTATCACAGAAATCCTGCCGTTTCGGGCGTTCCTGATATTTCGCAACGTGAAGCAGATGCGAGATCAGTTCGTCAATTCCTTCGTTTTTCGCCGCCGAGATCGGCACCACCGGAATCCCCAGGATTTCCTCCATCTCATTGATGCGGATGCTGCCGCCGTTGTCGCGCACCTCATCCATCATGTTCAGCGCCAGCACCATCGGCGTGTCCAGCTCCATCAGCTGCATCGTCAGGTAAAGATTCCGCTCAATATTCGTGGCATCCACGATATTGATGATCCCGTGCGGATGCTCGTTCATCACAAAATTCCGCGTCACCAACTCCTCACTCGAATACGGCGACATCGAATAAATGCCCGACAGATCCGTCACCAGCGTATCCGCATGTCCGCGGATCGCACCGTCCTTCCGGTCCACCGTGACACCGGGGAAGTTCCCGACATGCTGGTTCGAGCCGGTCAGCTGATTGAACAGCGTCGTCTTCCCGCAGTTCTGATTACCCGCCAGCGCAAACGTCAGCACCGTCCCGTCCGGCAGCGGATGCTCATCCGCTCTGTTATGATATTTACCGCCTTCACCGAGACCCGGGTGCGCGTGTTCCCTTTTTCTGTCTGCAGCCTGCTGCTTCCGCATACTGCTGTGATTGCCGGCAGAATCCTGCGCCCCGCTTTTTCTTTCCAGCCGGCCGTCCTCCAGAATCGTCGGTTCGCCGGTCCGTTTCATGTATTCCGCATTTTCCGATGCCTTTCCCATGGAAGAAGTGTGCTTCCTGTATCCCGCCTTTTCCGGCGCCGTTTCCGTTATCTCAATTTTCTCCGCATCAGCCAGCCGGAGCGTCAGCTCATAGCTCGAAACACGCAGCTCCATCGGATCGCCCATTGGCGCAAGCTTGATCATGGTCACTTCCGCGCCCGGGATCAGTCCCATGTCAAGGATATGCTGCCTGAGCGCTCCCTCACCACCGACACTCTGGATGACGGCGCTCTTTCCGATCTCCAGTTCTTTCAAATTCATCATATCATCCCCATATAAATCCTGATCTTCTTCAGGCTGTTTCTTAAAACGGAGCCATTATAGCACAGCCGTTTTTTTGAGTAAACAGTAATTCTTCCGTACCTTCACGGTTATACGACTTATCGCGCTCCTGTGCGTGGAAATACCTGTTGAAATCTTGCAGATGTTTCCTTTTTCCTATTGCCATAACCGGGTTTTTCATGATACATTGTAAAAAGAAAGTAAAACTTCGCGGCAGATCGCAGATTCTCCGCAAAAAATGCAGTCTGAAGAATGCTCTTTGGCATGCAAATAATACTGGACAAAACATAAGGAGACCGAACATGGGTGGTATTTTTGGAGTAGCAGCAAAAAGAAGCTGCACAATGGAGCTTTTTTACGGAGTAGACTATCATTCTCATCTGGGAACACGCCGCGGCGGCATGGCCGTATACGGCGAGCAGGGCTTCCAGCGCGCGATCCACAACATCGAGAACTCTCCGTTCCGGACCAAATTTGAGCAGGACGCGGACGATATGGAAGGACATCTGGGGATCGGGTGCATCTCGGATTACGAGCCGCAGCCGCTGCTGGTGCAGTCGCATCTGGGCAGCTTCGCGATCACCACAGTCGGTAAGATCAACAACATGGACGAGCTTCTGCAGTCTGTCTATGCCAACGGGAATACCCATTTTCAGGAGATGAGCAGCGGCCAGATCAACGCGACCGAGCTGGTGGCAGCGCTCATCTGCAAAAAAGAAACCATCATTGAGGGCATCCGCTACGTGCAGCAGATCGTCGACGGCTCCATGACCCTGCTGCTGATGACAAAGGACGGGATCTATGCCGCGCGCGACCGTCTTGGCAGGACGCCGCTGGTCGTCGGCAAAAAAGAGGACGCGTACTGTGTCTCCTTTGAAAGCTTTGCCTATCTGAATCTGGGCTACAGCGATTACCGGGAGCTTGGCCCGGCAGAGATCGATTTTATCACGCCGGATGAGGTAAAAATGGTCAGCGAGCCGGGAGATCAAATGCGCATCTGCTCCTTCCTGTGGGTATATTACGGCTACCCGACCTCCGCCTACGAGGGCGTAAATGTGGAAGAAATGCGCTACCGCTGCGGCGGAATGCTGGCAAAACGCGACCGCGAGGCGGCGAATATTTCGCCGGACATCGTAGCCGGAGTGCCCGATTCCGGCACTGCACACGCGATCGGCTACGCGAACGAATCCGGGATCCCGTTTGCCCGCCCGTTCATCAAATACACGCCGACCTGGCCGCGCTCCTTCATGCCGACCAGGCAGGCGCAGAGGAATCTCATCGCCCGCATGAAGCTGATCCCGGTCAAGGCGCTGATCAAAGAGAAAAAACTGTTGCTCATCGACGACTCCATCGTGCGCGGCACCCAGCTTCGGGAAACCACGGAATTCCTCTACCAGAGCGGTGCAAAAGAAGTGCATGTACGCCCGGCCTGCCCGCCGCTGCTCTTTGGCTGCAAATACCTGAATTTCTCCCGTTCCAAATCCGACATGGATCTGATCGCCCGCCGTATCGTGCGCGAGCGCGAGGGAGACGACGTGTCCAAAGAGGTGCTTTCCGATTACGCGGATCCGTGCAGCAAAAACTACACAGAAATGCTCGAAGCGATCCGCAAACAGCAGAATTTCACCTCTCTTCGCTACCATCGTCTGGACGACATGGAGGAATCCATCGGCATCGAGCCGTGCAGGCTGTGTACGTACTGCTTCAGTGGGAAAGAATAAAAAGTGAAGTAAAAGAAGAACTGGCCTCCCGGCCAGTTCTTAAAACAATTCGTCCGCTAATTCGCCTGTCTTTCTGAATACGTGCCTTCTTTTTCCATAACCACTTTGCATTCTCTTTTAAAGCAGGCAACACCATATTTGCAGACCGAATGATATCCTTCCTTTTTCAACCCCTGCGCATACTTTTCCCGCTCAATCTGATCCATCGCTTCCTTACACGCAAGTTCATACTTCCTGTCATCCGCATATTTCACTTCTATCACAATGCCGATTTTTTCTTTCTCAATCCGGATGATGATATCGCTGTATCCATCACCACTTTCTTTATTCGACTTTACATACCAATCGCCTTTAAAACCCAGAATTCCAATCAGTATCCCATGGTAAAAGTTTTCTTTGGTCGGCTTCCTTACAAAAGTATCACGAATGCTGATCGTATCCTCCAGGTATGCTGTAAACTGCCGCTCCACTTCCCCGACGTCGCCATTTTGCAGGACGCTGCAGAAAGCAGCCAGACGTTCTCCGTCCTTTGCCACGTTTGCCTTGAACATTTCCATGATTTGATCAGTAAAAATATTCCGGATTTCCCTGTTCGGAATCGTCAGCTGCCAGGTCTTCCAGCCTGTCTGTCCCCGCTGCGTCAGATACCCTGTCATAAACAACAGGCTCCAGATATTGTCAATGGAATCATAAAGATTCCGATAAGTCAGTTCTTCACGGATCTTCTTCGTGACCGTCTCGCCCGCGACCAGACTCTCCAGTTCTGCTTTTGTCAGGCCATCACCCTCCTGTTCAATAAAATGCCTGATGACATCGTTGCCGCTGGTATTGGACCAGTAATCCACGGGGCGTGCCGTTGAATCCCAAAGCAATTCATCGCAATAATTAATTACATCCCACGGACAATATACATCAGCATTTCCAAACCGATATCCGTCATACCAGTCTTTTATCTCATCATATTTATCTTCCAGGTGATAGTACTGCAGCATCCGCCTTACCTCTGCGTCCGTAAAGCCAAAATATTCGTCAAGCCGCACGGTCGTTATTGAAAAGATCTTTGGATTGTTCAGCCCTGTAAAAATACTCTCTTTCGACACTCGGAGACACCCGGTCAGCACCGCAAAGTAAAGGCTGTCGTTTGTCTTCAGCGCCTGATTAAACAGATCGCGCATCAAATTGACCATCTTATCATAATAGTCCTCATCCTTCGCTTTCGCAAGCGGAACATCATATTCGTCAATCAGAATAATGACCTTTTGCCCATGGTGCTTCCAAAGCAGTTCTGACAATTCACGAAGGCTGCATATCAGTGTATCATCATCCATATCCCTTTCCATCAAAAGTGAAAACACTGCTTTGTCATTCCGGGAAAGTCTGTCACTCTCCATCAGATAACTCAGCCTTCTGGCTTCCTCATTGATGGCCTTGACTGCCAGACTGCGTGCTGTCCGATAATCAGCCGCGTCAATGCCCTTCAGGCTGACAGATATAACTGGAAATCTGCCCATATATTCATCGCAGAGCTCCGTTTCCCCGGCAATTTCCAGTCCGTCAAAAAGGCTCTTGTCCGTACCGATCTCAAAAAATGTCTTAAGCATGCTCATATTCAGCGATTTCCCGAATCGTCGTGGGCGGGTAAACAGGTTTACTTCACCCCACGTATTCAGCAGATCACGAATCAACGCTGTTTTATCGACATAGTAAAACCCCCCTGTTCGAATTTTTTCAAAATTTTCTATTCCCACCGGGAGCTTATTTATTCTTGTATTTTTCATTCACGGAAACTCTCCTTCCGGCTTTCAAAAACAGGTCTTATAATCCTATTATACTCGCAGCATAGCTGCTCGCCCTGCCTTGAGATTCTCTGCTGCAAGCAGCGAGAATCTCTTCAGCTCATATTATAGCCAAAAGGCAAAAGGACTGCAACCAGATTAAAAAATTAATCTGTCTCAATTATTTCCTGCCAACCCGAATTTTCTTCAAGAATGTTTCCGGTGTGAAGTATTAT
>JAJQIL010000088.1 GCA_021199235.1 Lachnospiraceae bacterium
GCTTATGTTAAAAATTTTTCAGGACATTTTCAAAAACGCTTGACAGATTTTTTTCAGCCATTGACAGAGAAATGTGTCGATAGTAAAATAAAAAGAACGGTTTGGAACAACATTAAAATGTAATGGAGAAGATTTGATCAGAAAAGACCAATCAGAGAAAACGGATTAGAGAAAGCTGATTAAAGAAATAACAGATCCGATGCAGAAAATCCAGAGAAGATGAAGTATCCGGAGCTGTATAAAGGGAAATCAAAACATAATGCATGAGAGAGGACAATAAGATGAGTGATTACAAGCTGGGAACACGCTGTGTGCAGGGCGGCTACACGCCGGGAAACGGTGAGCCGCGTCAGATACCGATCGTGCAGTCCACGACGTTCCGCTATGCGACGAGCGAGGACATGGGAAAACTGTTTGATCTGGAGGCGAGCGGATATTTCTATTCGCGCCTGCAGAATCCGACAAATGATCTGGTGGCGGCGAAGATCACCGAGCTCGAGGGCGGTACAGCCGGAATGCTGACATCGTCCGGACAGGCGGCAAATTTCTTTGCCCTGTTCAACATCTGTGAGTGCGGCGATCACATCGTCGCGTCGTCAGGCATTTACGGCGGCACATTCAATCTGATTTCTGTAACGATGGCGAAGATGGGGATTACGGCGACATTTGTCAGCCCCGATGCGAGCGAGGAGGAGCTGGACGCAGCTTTCCGTCCGAATACGAAAGCAGTCTTTGGCGAGACAATTGCGAATCCGGCGCTGACGGTGCTGGATATTGAGAAATTTGCGAAGGCGGCGCACGCGCACGGCGTACCGCTGATCGTGGACAATACCTTCCCGACGCCGGTTAACTGCCGTCCGTTCGAGTGGGGCGCGGATATCGTCACACATTCGACAACGAAGTATATGGACGGCCACGGAACAGCCTTGGGCGGCGCGATCATTGACCATGGTGTTTTTGACTGGATGGCGCACGCGGAGAAATTCCCGGGGCTGTGTACACCGGATGAAAGCTATCACGGAATTACCTACGCGGAGAAGTTTGGTAAAGAAGGCGCGTTTATCACCAAGTGCACTTCGCAGCTGATGCGTGACTTCGGCTCCATGCAGTCTCCGCAGAACGCCTTTATCCTGAACCTCGGGCTGGAATCCCTGCATGTGCGCATGCCGAAGCATGTGGAGAACGCACAGGCGGTGGCGGAATTCCTGTACAGTCATCCGAAGGTGGCGTATGTGAATTATTCCGGACTTCCCACGGATAAATATTATGAGGTGGCGCAGAAGTATCTGCCGCACGGCGGCTGCGGCGTTGTCTCCTTTGGCTTAAAGGGCGGACGCGAGGCAGCATCGGTCTTTATGCGTGAGCTGAAGCTGGGTGCGATCGAGACGCATGTAGCGGACGCGCGCACCTGCTGCCTGAATCCTGCGACCAGCACACACCGCCAGATGAACGATGAGCAGCTTAAGGAAGCGGGCGTGCCGGCAGAGCTGATCCGCATCAGCCTGGGACTGGAGGACAAGGAGGACCTGATCGCGGATATCTCGAATGCGTTGGATGCAATCTGATGCTACCAGGGTCAAAAGGTCAGGAATGGAGCGCTTGCGGTCTGGTTCATGACCTTAGAACCCGAAGGCAGCATCAAATGAAAATATATTAACCTGTATCATGGAACGGCAGACTATAAAGCGTGGCAGAACCTTTAAAACCAAAGGTTTTGCCACTTTTTTCTTATGATTATCTTAACATGGTTGACGCATCAAATGTCCTGTGTTATGGTTCGAGTGTACTAAGAATGCTAGTACACTTGAAAAACATTGGACGGAGCATGGATCTGTTCCCGGGCTGGGCGGACGAGCGTGCATGCCTCCAGGTGTGACTGGCAGGAAAAGAGGTGGGAAGCTATGATTGATATTGACCTGCAGAATCGCAAACCGATCTATGAACAGATCACAGAGCGGTTTGAGACTCTGATCGTGAACGGCGTTTTAGAGCCGGACAGTCAGATGCCGTCGGTGCGCTCCCTCGCGATGGAGCTCTCCATCAATCCCAACACGATACAAAAGGCCTACAGCATACTGGAGCAGCAGGGCTATATCTATCCGGTCAAAGGTCGGGGAAATTTTGTGTCGGGCAACGGCGCTTTAATGAAACAGAAAAAGCAGGAGAGCGTATTCCAATCCCTGAACGAGCTGGTGCAGAAGGGGAAGGAACTGGACATCGCGTGTGAAGATTTTCTGGAAAAGGCCAGAGAATATTATGAGGAGGGGAGCGGGTATGATACGAATTGAACAGGTAACAAAGCGGTTCGACGATATCGTGGCGCTCGGCGGTGTAGACGCCGAGATTGCGGAGAACTGCATTTTTGGTCTGGTGGGCACGAACGGAGCGGGCAAGAGTACGCTGCTGCGCGTGATCGCCGGGGTGTTGAAGCCGGAAGAGGGGCAGGTGCTGGTCGATGATGTTCCGGTATGGGAGAGCGTACAGGCGAAGAGCCGAATCTGTTTTATCCCGGATACGGCAATGTTTTTTTCTAATGCCACAGCGGATGTGATGCGGGATTATTACCGGGTGGTCTATCCGAAATTTGACGCGGAGCGGTTTGATGATCTTTTGGGGAAATTTGATCTGGATCCGAAACGCAAGCTGTCAACATTTTCCAAGGGGATGAAAAAGCAGGTATCCGTGCTGCTCGGCATCTGCGCGAATACGGATTATCTGCTCTGTGATGAGACGTTTGACGGGCTGGATCCTGTGATGCGGCAGACGGTCAAGAGCCTGTTCGCCGCAGAGATCCTGAACCGGAAATTTACGCCGGTGATCGCCTCGCACAGCCTGCGGGAGATTGAGGACATCTGTGATTTTGTCGGGCTGCTTCATAAGGGAGGCATCCTGTTTGCGAAGGACCTCGATGAGATGAAGCTTGGCATTCATAAGATTCAGTGCGTGATTCCGGATGAGACAGAGGAAGCAGCACTGCTGGCTGAGCTGGATGTTCTGCAAAAGGAGAAGCGCGGGTCGCTGCTCACGATCGTCGTGCGCGGCAGCTACGATGAGATCGACTGGAGGATCCAGGCACGGCAGCCTCTGTTTTCGGAGATTCTGCCGCTGACGCTGGAGGAGATATTTATCAGTGAAACGGAGGTGGCCGGATATGACATCAAAAATCTCGTTTTCTAAGCTGGTGCGCACGGAAATGCGCCAGATGAACTGGCTGCTGGCCGTGCAGATGGTGGCGTTCGTGCTCGTATTTCCGTTTCGGACGCTGATGGTGATGGCGATCCGCCAGAATGAGCAGGTGAACTACGGGCGGGCGACTTACAGCGTTGCAGAACAGTTCAGCAGAAATGTCGGTCTGGGTCATATGGAAAACACCGGTGTGATTCTCTGCGCGGGGATTCTGTGCGCGCTGGCCGCGTTTGCTTACATCCACTCGCAGACGAAGCAGGACTTTTATCACAGCCTCGCTCTGAAGCGGGAAGGATTGTTTGGCGCAAAATATGTGAGCAGCACACTGACTTTCGTGATCCCTTATCTGATCAGCCAGCTGCTGGTGATCCTGGTGGGACTGTTTTATCAGGCGGCAACGCTGAAGGTGGTGCTGGAGATTCTGCTGGCAAGCGTGCAGGGAATCCTGTTTTTCCTTTGCAGCTACGCCATGACGCTGGTGGCCATGATGCTGACCGGAAATTTCCTGACGACAATGCTGGGGATCGGGGTGTTCGGCGCTTACCTGCCGATTATGAATCTGATCGTGGAGAGCTTTCAGGAGGTATTCTGGGATACACGGATCGCAGATTATACCTATTCTTCCGCTTATATTCAAAAGTGGAGCTCGCCATGGGCATGGTGCATGTATGCTACGGGCAGGAAACACAGCGGGACAACCGGTGTGACCGGACAGATCCCGGGCGTCGGGGATCTCTGCCAGCTGGTCGCGATCGCGGCGGTGCTGACACTGGTCGCGCTGGCTCTTTACCGTGTGCGCAAGACAGAAGCGGGCGGACGGGCGCTGGCATTTCCGCCGCTGGAGCCGGTGATCAAGATCCTTGTGATGGTGCCGGTCTCCCTGGTGGCAGGGCTGATCGCCAATCAGATGATAGAGTCGGTCGCGTTTGAACTGCTCTTTATCCTGCTGTTCGGCGCGCTCATCTGTGTAGTGATCGAATTCATCTACCGTGTGGATATCCGGCAGGTGCTCGCCCACAAATGGCAGTTTGCCGTCGGTGCCGTGCTTGCCTGCGCTATCTTCTTTGCGTTCCGGTTTGACGTGACAGGCTATAATTCTTACCTGCCGGCGGAGGATGAGCTGCAGTCAATGTCCCTGACCTCTTATTTCGGGACTTATATAGCCTATGATGATGAGGGAGGGATTGCTTATTCAAGAACCATGCGGGAACGGCTGGATGCGATCGAATGGGAGGATTTTGATTCCATCTATCAGCTTGCCGCGGATGCGGTAGAGATTGAAAAAGGAAATGACGCAGATGAGGATCTCGGTCAGGATTACTCCTATGTTTACTTCAAATTCCATCTGACAAACGGGAAAGAAGTGTATCGTTGCTACCGGGTGAACACGGAGCAGTTTAACGAAGTGATGAACGAACTGATCCGGAATGAGGAATTTCTGGAAATGTATTACCCGATCTGCAACTGGGACGAGGAGATCATGAGTAAGATTACGAGCATCTACTGCTGGTTCTACGGCTATGACGAGGAAGAACTGTTCGGAGAGCCGGAGGAGGACGCAGATACGGAGGATGCGGATACAGAAGATGCGGATACGGAGAACCTCAATGCGGAAGACGCAGAAGATGTTGGTGCGGAAAGCGAACTTTCAGAGGATGCCGTCAGTGCGGAATCGGAAAGCCTGACGGAGATGGAGGAAACGGTGACTGACGAGCCGGAGGATGCAGAAGATACGGCCAGTGCGGCAAGCACCGTGAGCGGGAACGTGGAATACTATTATACGGATGTGTATACCGACATCAATATTACGGTTCCGGTTTCCATGCTGTCAGAGCTGGTCGAGGCGTATGTGAAGGATCTGAAATCCCTCTCCTATGAAGAGATACGCGAGACAGTTAATGAGATCAATTTCTACTATGAGCAGACGTATGTCAATGAGTCTTATCCGATTAACGAGAACTTCACGAATACGCTGGAGGTGCTGAAGAAGGTGTATTACGGGCAGTAATCTGAAAAATAAGTGAAGAATTTTTGCCATGAAAAGCAGGGGGAGAGCGTTTTGCCCCCTGCTTTTTCACTTTAGTAATGACGGGAATGGAAAACCATGGTATAATGTCCGATGCTATAAAAGGCTTTTTCATGGCATAAAGAGCCGCGGAATGTAGTTGCGATGTAAAGAGTGCCTTACGTTTCGGAACCGTTAAGGAGGGAGACAAAAGATTATGGCGATTGAGATCGTAAGAGAATATCTGAAAAAATGGGATGCGCAGGATCGAATTCTGGAATTTCCGGTGTCAAGCGCGACCGTGGAGCTGGCGGCGCAGGCTGTGGGCTGTGAACCTGCGCGGATCGCGAAGACGCTGTCATTTCTGGTGCCGGACGCCGCGAATGATAAGGAGTCGGCGGCGCAGGGTAATTTAGAGGCGCAGGGCGGTGAAGAGGAAGTGCCCCCTCGCTTTGCTCAGCGGCAGGTCGCACCGCCCATTTCGATGCGCTGCGCGCAGGGCGGTGCTCATGCGGTTCTGATCGTTGCCGCGGGCGACGCGAAGGTCGACAACAGTAAATACAAACAGTATTTTCATACGAAAGCAAAGATGCTCCATGGGGAGCAGGTGACCGAGCTGATCGGACATGCGATCGGCGGCGTCTGCCCGTTTGGTGTGAAGGACGGGGTGGAAATCTTTCTGGATGTGTCTTTGAAACGGTTTGATACGGTATTTCCGGCCGCAGGCAGCAGCAACAGCGCGATTGAGGTGACGATGGAAGAGCTGGAACGTTTTTCCGGGAGCAGCACCTGGATCGACGTCTGCAAGGGATGGCAGGAAGAATGATATGGCTGCGAGGGGACAGTGACGAAAGTAAGAAAGCAATAAATAAAATCTGCCGGCGGGCTGGCAATGAAAGCCGGCAGGGAACTGAGGGAGGTGTGAACGATGTGGAAACTGTTAAAATATCTGAAGGCTTATCGGAAGGAAGCCGTCTGTGCGCCTCTTTTTAAGCTGCTGGAGGCATCTTTTGAGCTTCTGGTGCCGCTGGTGATGGCGAGGATCATCGACGTGGGTATCCAGAATCAGGACACGGCGTACATTCTGCGCATGTGTGCCCTGATGGTCGCTCTCGGCGTGATCGGGCTGGCATGTTCGGTGACGGCACAGTATTTTTCGGCAAAGGCGGCGGTCGGATTCTCAGAGAAGCTGCGCGAGGTGCTGTTTGCGCACGTGCAGGCGCTTTCGTTTACGGAAATGGATGAGATTGGGACCTCGACGCTGATCACGCGGATGACGAGCGATATCAACCAGGTGCAGTCCGGGGTCAATTTGTTTCTGCGCCTGTTTATGCGCTCTCCGTTTATCGTATTCGGTGCGATGATCATGGCGTTCACGATTGATGCGAAAGCGGCTTTTGTTTTCGTGGTGGTAATTCCGGTGCTCTGCGTGATCGTGTTCGGCATCATGCTGATCAGCATCCCGCTGTACCGCCGCGTGCAGGAACGGCTGGATAAGGTCGTGCGCCTGACGCGGGAAAATCTGCTCGGCGTGCGCGTGATCCGTGCGTTCTGCCGGGAGCCGCAGGAGATCAGGGATTTTGATGAGAGCAATGACATGCTGGTGAAGGTACAGCTTCTGTCCGGACGCATTTCGGCGCTGATGAATCCGATGACCTATGTGGTGGTCAATTTCGGGCTGGTGGTGCTTCTGTATGTCGGCGCGCAGCGCGTGGATTCCGGGGCGATCACACAGGGCAGCGTGGTGGCGCTCGTCAATTATATGTCGCAGATCCTGGTCGAGCTGGTGAAGCTGGCGAACCTGATCATTACCGTGACCAGGGCCATTGCCTGCGGGAACCGCATCCAGACGGTGCTGGAGGTGCCGACCGGATGCGTGCCGCCAATTGCGGAGCAATTATCAAATGCGGCACGCAACCTGGCAGGTGCGGCAAATGCCGCGCGTGCCGATTCCGCTTCTGGGATGGGAACTGCAGTATCGTCGGGAGATAATATGGAGAACCCGGATCCGGAAAGGTATGGCTTCAAGCAGTCTGGTTCGGACGCAGAACCCGCCGTCTCCTTTGACCATGTCACATTCCGCTACCGCAGCGCGGGAGACGATGCACTGGAGGATCTGACTTTTACGGCTAAACGCGGCCAGACGATCGGCATCATCGGCGGCACCGGTTCCGGAAAGACTTCACTGGTCAGTCTGATTCCGCGTTTTTACGATGTAAGCAGCGGCAGTGTGTCGGTCAACGGCCGGGATGTCCGGTCTTACGAGCCGGATGAGCTGAGAGCTAAGGTTGGCATTGTGATGCAGAAACCGGTCTTATTTAAAGGAACGATCCGTAGCAATCTGCTGTGGGGGAATGAGGACGCGACGGATGAGGATATGCTCGAAGCTATCCGCGCGGCACAGGCTGAGGATGTAGTGCTGGCGCATGCAGACGAGGTGAAAGCAGCGGACGGGGCGACACTGCTTGTGGGACTGGACGCTCCGGTGGAGCAGGAGGGACGCAATTTCTCCGGCGGCCAGAAGCAGCGGCTGACGATCGCGCGTGCTCTGGTGCGGCATCCGGAAATTTTGATCCTGGACGACAGCGCTTCCGCGCTGGATTTTGCGACCGATGCGCGGCTGCGCAAGGCCATCCGGGAATTGAATATGAAAAATGGTGCGATGACGGTCTTTATCGTGTCGCAGCGGACATCCTCCATTGCGCACGCGGATCAGATCATCGTGCTGGAGGACGGCCGGGTGGCCGGTATTGGCACACATGAAGAGCTGCTGAAGAGCTGCGAGGTCTATCAGGAGACGCATTACGCGCAGTTCCCGAAGGAGGTGCTGGCATGAAAAAGAAAAGCGGACAGTCGGACATCCTGAAACGGGTACTTGTGTGCATCCGGCCGCATGGCGTGCTGGTGCTTCTTTCCCTTGTCATGGCGGTGGTTTCCGTCGTATTGACCCTGTATCTGCCGGTGCTGACCGGACAGGTGGTCGACCTGGTGATCGGCCCGGGCAACGTGGACTTTGCGGCGATTTTTGCCATTATGAAAAAAATGGCCGCTGCGATTATCATTACAGCGCTGGCGCAGTGGCTGATGAACCTTTTCAACAACCGGATCGTCTACCGTGTCTCCAGTGAGGTGCGCGAGCAGGCATTCCGTAAGATAGAAATTTTGCCTTTGCAGTATCTGGACACACATTCGTCTGGCGAGATGGTCAGCCGTGTGATCGCGGACGTCGACCAGTTCTCCGACGGACTGCTGATGGGTTTCACGCAGCTGTTTACCGGCGTGGTGACGATTCTGGGAACGCTGGTCTTCATGCTCTCGGTGAACGCGGGCATCACACTGGTCGTGGTGATCCTGACGCCGGTCTCCCTGCTGGTGGCGAATTTTATCGCGAAACGGACGTATTCCATGTTCCGCAAGCAGTCGGAGACGCGCGGCGAGCAGACGGCGCTGATCGATGAGATGATCGGCAACCAGAAGGTCGTGCAGGCGTACGGGCAGGAGGCGCATGTGCAGGAACAGTTTGACGAGATCAACAAACGCCTGTCAAAATATTCCCTGCGGGCAATCTTTTTCTCCTCGCTGACAAATCCTTGCACACGCTTCGTTAACAGCCTGGTGTACACTGCGGTCGGCCTGACCGGCGCATTTTCGGCGGTAAGAGGACTGATGACGGTCGGGCAGCTTTCGGCGTTTTTGTCCTACGCGAATCAGTACACCAAGCCGTTCAATGAGATTTCCGGCGTGGTGACGGAGCTGCAGAACGCGCTTGCGTGCGCAGGACGGGTATTTGAGCTGATCGATGCGGAAGCAGAGATCCCTGACCCGGAGACGCCGGGCTCTGAGAGCAGTGCGTCTGACAAAACGTTTGCATCAGAAGCTTCCGGAAAATTCCCGCTTGAAGTGCTTCCGTCAAATCCCGGCGCGGTCACGCTCTCCCATGTAAGCTTTTCTTATACAAAAGAGCGCCCGCTGATCGAGGACTTCAACCTTTCCGTCCGTCCGGGGCAGCGGATCGCGATCGTCGGTCCGACCGGGTGCGGCAAGACGACCATGATCAACCTGCTGATGCGCTTTTACGATGTGGACGGCGGCAGCATTTCAATAGAAGGAAAGGACATCCGCAGCCTGAAACGGAAAGACCTGCGGAGCGCGTACGGCATGGTGCTGCAGGACACCTGGCTGCGTGCCGGAACCATCCGGGAAAATATTTCCATGGGGCGGCCGGACGCGACGGAAGAGGAGATCATACAGGCTGCGAAGGAATCCCACGCGCACAGCTTTATCCGCCGGCTTCCGCAGGACTATGACACCATGATCGGGGAAAACGGCGGCAATCTCTCTCAGGGGCAGAAGCAGCTGCTGTGCATTGCGCGTGTGATGCTCACCCTGCCGCCGATGCTGATCCTCGACGAGGCGACGTCGTCCATCGACACGCGTACGGAGATCCGCATCCAGCAGGCCTTCCAGACCATGATGCAGGGGCGCACCAGCTTTATCGTGGCGCACCGCCTCTCCACCATTCAGAATGCGGACGTCATTCTGGTGATGAAGGACGGACACATCATCGAGCAGGGCACGCACCGGGAACTGCTGGAAAAAGGCGGCTTCTACGCGGAACTTTACAACAGCCAGTTCGTGATGCCGGCATGAGTGCTGTTTCAGTCTGACTGAATCCGGAGGAAATTTCAGAATAAGTTAAGTTTTTACAGCGGTTTTTCCTTGAAATTTTGCAGTAAATCTATTACCATGTAACAAAGGAGATTTCATCAGAAATCAGGTCTCCTGAGCAACTGTTATTGCACATCAGAAAAGGAGGGCGGGATCTATGGCAGGAACCATGCTGATCGGGATGCAGGCTTTCGTCTGGCTTGCTCTGCTGGTAGTGCTGCTGGCTATTGAGGCCATCACGCTGGGACTTACGACCATCTGGTTCGCCGGAGGCGCTTTGGCGGCGTTCATCCTTGCGATTCTGCAGATGGATCTGCTGGTACAGATTGCGGCGTTCTGTGTGGTGTCGGTGCTGCTTCTGATCTTTACGCGGCCGGCGGCGGCCCGCTGGCTGAACCGGGATCGGACGAAGACGAACGCACAGAGCCTGATCGGGGAGACCGCAGTCGTCACAGAGAAAGTAGACAATCTGGCTGCGTCCGGACAGGTGCAGGTGCACGGACAATACTGGACGGCCAGAGCAGAGGAACCATCGGAAACCATTGAAAAAGGGAAAAATGTAGAAATCAGACAGATCAGCGGCGTAAAGCTGATCGTGAAGGAGGTATGAGTTATGATAGCAATTATTGTTGTAGTGATTCTGGCTTTACTGGTCATCGCGTCCTGCGTTAAGATTGTGCCGCAGGCGCAGGCATTCGTTGTAGAGAGACTTGGCGGCTATCAGGCGACCTGGGACGTCGGACTGCATTTCAAGCTGCCGTTCGTAGACCGTGTGGCAAGACGTGTGAATTTAAAAGAGCAGGTCGTGGATTTCGATCCGCAGCCGGTGATCACCAAGGATAATGTTACCATGCAGATCGATACGGTCGTATTTTTCCAGATCACGGATCCGAAGCTGTTCGCTTACGGCGTGGAGAATCCGATCATGGCAATTGAGAACCTGACCGCGACGACGCTGCGCAACATCATCGGCGATATGGAGCTCGACCAGACGCTCACCTCGCGCGAGGTCATCAATACCAAGATGCGCGCGACGCTGGATGTGGCGACCGACCCGTGGGGCATCAAGGTGAACCGCGTCGAGTTGAAGAATATCCTGCCGCCGTCGCAGATCATCGACGCGATGGAGAAGCAGATGAAGGCCGAGCGTGAACGCCGTGAGGCCATCTTAAGAGCAGAGGGCGAAAAGAAGTCGTCCATCCTTGTGGCAGAAGGTAATAAACAGTCCGCAATCCTCGATGCGGAGGCGGAGAAGCAGGCGGCTATCCTTCATGCGGAAGCACAGAAGGAAAAGATGATCCGCGAGGCCGAAGGTGAGGCGGAAGCAATCCTGAAGGTAAATCAGGCGAAGGCCGAGGGCATTAAGCTGATCCGTGACGCGGAGGCTGATCAGGCAGTGCTGACGCTGAAAAGCTTTGAGACGCTGGAAAAGGTGGCAGACGGCCAGTCGACGAAGATTATCATCCCGTCTGAGCTGCAGAATGTCGCGGGGCTGGTAAAGGCTGTGGCGGAAGTAGCAAAGGACGACTGAGGAAGAACTGGAGAATGACAGCAATGAATTTAAAAGGAAGAAGTTTTCTGACACTGAAGGATTTTACACCGGATGAGATCACATATCTTTTAGATCTCGCTGCGGACTTAAAGGCAAAGAAAAAGGCGGGGGTGATGGAACAGCCGCTCGCCGGGAAAAATATTGCGCTGATTTTTGAAAAGACGAGCACACGTACCCGCTGCTCCTTTGAGGTGGCGTCCCATGATCTGGGTGCGCATGTGACTTATCTGGATCCGTCCGGATCGCAGATCGGCAAAAAGGAGAGCATCCGTGACACCGCGCGTGTGCTCGGCCGCATGTATGACGGCATCGAGTACCGCGGATTCGGGCAGTCTATCGTGGAGGAGCTGGCAAAATATGCGGGTGTACCGGTCTGGAACGGTCTGACAAATGAATATCATCCGACGCAGATGCTGGCGGACCTGCTGACGATCCGCGAACATCTGGGAGAACTGAAGGGCAAAAAGCTCGCTTACTTTGGCGACGCGCGCTACAACATGGGGAATTCCCTGATGATCGCCTGCACGAAGATGGGTATGCATTTTACCGCCTGCACGGCAAAAGCGTATTTCCCGAATGAGGCTCTTGTGGCGCAGTGCGAAGAGTACGCGAAAGCAAGCGGAGGCTCCATTACTCTGACCGATTCGGTGGAGCAGGGCGCGAAGGATGCTGACGTCATTTACACAGACGTGTGGGTATCGATGGGCGAGCCGGACGAAGTCTGGGCAGAACGTATCGGCGCGCTGCTTCCATATCAGGTAAATGATAAGGTGATGTCCTGCGCAAAAAGGGACGCCATCTTTATGCATTGCCTGCCGGCATTCCATGATCTGGAGACCGGGATCGGCCGTCAGGTACATGAGAAATTCGGACTGACCGCGATGGAAGTGACGGACGAGGTATTTGAATCGCCGCAGTCCGTGGTGTTCGATGAGGCTGAGAACCGCATGCATACGATCAAGGCTGTGATCGCGGCGACGATGATCGGATGATTTGCAGACTATGATAATGGAGGCAGCTATGAGCAGGAGCCAAAAGCACGCAGGCACAGACGTAAAGGAAGCGGATATCCGTAAAGCCGAATCCTTCGGCAGTATTACTGCGCTGATTGTGATCGTGCTCTGCGTACTGTTCGTAAGCGGCCTTCTGCAGAATTTCTGGGTGCTGAATTTCATTCAGATGTTCGGAGCACTGATGAATCTGTCATTGCTCCTTATATCCGTTTTGCGGAAAAAGCCTGCGCCGGGAGTTCTTGCTCTGCTGCTGCTGATCGTGCAGGGTGCTGCACTGGCGTTTTTTCTTATTTAAAATACAGGTGATTAAAAAATACAGGTGATGATGTGAAAACAGAGATTTTGACCATGCTGACCCAAAGTGACGGGTATGTCTCCGGGCAGGCGATCTGCGACCGGCTTGGCGTATCCCGTACGGCGGTGTGGAAGGTGATCAATCAGCTGAAAGAAGAAGGCTATGAGATCGAATCCGTGACGAGCAAAGGCTACCGGATCACCGGACGGCCGGACCGAATCACAGCGGAAGAGATTGCAAGCCGGTTAAATACGGACTGGGCTGCCCGCTCTGTCCGCTATTTTGACTCCATTGATTCTACCAATAATGAAGCAAAACGACTGGCGGAGCAGGGTGCGCCGCATGGCACACTGGTCGTCGCGGAGGAGCAGACACAGGGCAAAGGACGCCGCGGACGCACCTGGGTGACTCCGGCGGGCACCGCGGTCGCGATGAGCCTGATCCTGCGGCCGGAGGAAGCTGCTTCAGCGGATCATACTGTCGGCAGCGCACCTGATCGGTGCAAAACTGCAGGTGAACCGCTGCATCCGGACCGCGCCCCGATGCTGACACTCGTGATGGGCATGGCAGCGGCTTCGGCCTGCCGCGAGGTCTGCGGCTTTACACCGGCCGTTTCAACGCAGTGTGAGCATGCCGAATCGCCCATTCTGACAGGGACCGCGCTGGATGGGGCAGCGCCTTCGATCGGGATCAAATGGCCGAACGATGTAGTCGCGGAAGGCAGGAAGATCTGCGGCATCCTCACCGAAATGAGCTGCGAAGTGGATTATATCAATTATGTCGTGATCGGTATCGGCATCAATACCGCGATCGACGAATTCCCTCCCGAGCTGCAGGAGACGGCCATCTCCCTGCATACATTAATGGGAAATAAGCCCGACCGTGCGAGACTGATTGCTGCCTGCATGAAAGCGTTTGAACGGTATTACGCGCTTTTTATGAAGACGCAGGACTATTCGCTTTTGATGCCAGAATACAATGAACTCCTGGTCGGAAAGGGCGGGCGGGTCCGCGTACTTTCCCCGGGGAATGAGTTCGAGGGAATATCAGAAGGCATTGATCCGATGGGCGAGCTGCTGGTTCGCCGTGAGGATGGAACCACAGAGGCAGTATTTGCCGGAGAGGTGTCCGTGAGAGGAATATACGGATATGTGTAATACAAGAGACTCGAAGTCAGGAATGGAACGCTTGCGTTCCTATTCATGACTTTGAGGATCGCAAAAACATGAGGAAGTAGCCATTTTTCGTAGAAAAATGAGCGGATTCCGAATGTTTTTAGGATTCCGAGAGTGCGAAGCACGCAGGAATCCGTAGTATTACAAACAATGAAGAGGCTCGAAGTCAGGAATTCGTAGTATTACAAACGATACAAGAGACTCGAAGTCAGGAATGGAAGCGAAGAAAATGAGTACAAATACAAATGAGGACGGCAGCGGCTCTGCGGTTGTCCTCTGCGGGGCGAGCGCCTACGAACAGAAATATTATTTAAATGAAGCATTTCAGAACATGCCGAAGCAGATCAAAGAAGAACTGCAGGTGATGTGCGTCCTTTACACAGAGGATGTGGGAGGCGTTTTCCTGCTCGAGTTTGACGAGAATGGAACGCTGGAGTTTCGTACTGAGGCAAGGGAGGACGATTTTTCCTACGATGAGATCGGGAGCGTTCTGAAGATCAAGGAACTGCAGCGGGAAAAAGAAGATCTGCTGCGCTCACTGGAGCTGTATTATAAGGTACTGACCGGCAGGATCGATCCGAAAAGCCTGTGACAGAAAATTCCACGGGGAGATAAAGAATCAGAGATGAAGATCGGAAATGTAACGCTGGATAACAATATCATACTTGCACCGATGGCAGGGGTATCCGACCTGCCTTTTCGTTTGCTCTGCCACGAGCAGGGGGCGGGGCTCGTCTGCACCGAGATGGTGAGCGCGAAGGCCATTTATTATAAGAACAAAAACACCGATACCCTGATGGCGACGCTGCCGGAAGAGCGGCCGGTGTCGCTGCAGCTGTTCGGGTCGGATCCGGACATCATCAGCGAGATGGCAGCGGCGATAGAGGACCGGCCGTTTGACATACTGGACTTCAATCTCGGCTGCCCGGTGCCGAAGGTGACAAGGAACGGCGAGGGCTCCGCGCTGATGCGCGAGCCGAAGCTTGTGGAAGAGATCATCACGAAGACCGTACGCGCAATCCATAAGCCAATGACGGTGAAGATCCGCAAGGGTTTTTCCGATGATGAAGTCAACGCGGTGGAGATCGCGCGGATCGCGGAAAGCGCAGGCGCAGCGGCAGTCGCGGTGCACGGCCGCACCAGGGAGCAGTTTTATACGGGGAAAGCGGACTGGGATATCATCCGCCAGGTAAAAGAGGCAGTACGGATTCCCGTGATTGGAAACGGAGACGTCGATTCCCCGCAGGCAGCAAAACGCATGCTGGACGAGACCGGCTGCGACGGCGTGATGATCGGCCGGGCGGCCAGGGGAAATCCGTGGCTGTTTGCACAGATACAGGCATATCTGAAGGATGGGACATTACTTCCGCCGCCGTCCTCCGGCGAAGTGAGAGACATGATGCTGCGGCACGCACGCATGCAGGTGGAATACAAGGGAGAATACATCGGCATCCGCGAGATGCGCGCACACATCTCCTGGTACACGGCCGGATTTCCCGGCTCCAGCAGGCTGCGCGCGGCGGTCAATCAGGTGGAGACATTTTCAGAGCTTGAAGCCCTGATCATGGAAAGATTTCCTGCCTTATATTTCCT
>JAJQIL010000052.1 GCA_021199235.1 Lachnospiraceae bacterium
TTGGGACATTTTCTCTTGTGGTATATAAGGACATTATCATAAATGGCCCATAAATGGAAAAGTATGTTATAAATTTTATATGGATTTATCAGTTTTCTCATGATACAATGATAATCTGGTCAGTACCTACCGTTACAACTGTACGACTTTTCCCAGAAATATTTACAATGCGGATTATGATATGAATACAGAGAGCGTCACGGAGTATCTTGAGAGTGACCGGAGCGATCTGCTGATCACGGGGTATTACAATCCGGATGAGGGTAAGAATGTTGTGCGTTTTGTACTGAAACTGCATACGTATGACGAGGAATGGCTGGATCTCGGATATCTGGTCTGCGACATTGACGCGGCTACGCTTGTCACAATCATGGAAAAATATGTGGATGTGTCGCAGGTCTGCCTCTGGCTGCAGCCGTTGGGAGACCGGGCTGTCGCTGTAACCGGAGACAGTTCGGCAGAACAGGTGAGTATGAGGAAGGAGAGCCGCGCAATAAAATTGCTGCGCAATGGCGCGGCCTGCGTCCACCATCTGTTCCAGATGATGGACAATATAGGAGGACAATTATGGGTGAAGTATTATTAAAAGCGGATAATATCGATAAGCATTTCGGAATTACGCACGGCCGATGGTGCGTACCATTCTTCCCATTGCCGGATTTGTCGTGATTTGTGTTATTTTTGCCATTCTGACCGATGGAAGGCTGTTCCGTCCGAAGAACCTGACGCTGCTTCTTTCTCAGTCCTACATGCTGCTGATCTCTTCGATTGGCGTGTTCATGATCATGACAATGGGCGGGCTGGATTTCTCACAGGGCTCCATGCTTGGCGTGTGTTCGATCGTCATTTGCTATCTGTCGCACTACAACATCGTACTCGCGATTATCGGCGGTGTGGTGACCGGCGGACTGATCGGTCTGATCAACGGTTATTTCAATGTAAAGCGGAAGATCACCAGTTTTATCGTAACCATCTGTACGATGTATCTGTTCCGCGGCGTGGTAGCCTACGCAACGACGACATCTCCGGTGTACGCGGTCAGCGATATTTCCAAATACAATACGCTGCCGTTCATGCTGACTTTTACCGTCATCATCTTTGCTGTGACCTTCTTCGTCTTTACCTTTACAGGTCTCGGCTCCAGACTGAAAGCCATCGGTGCCGGTGAGACGGCGGCAAGATACGCGGGCATCCGTGTGGAGCGGACAAAGATGCTGATCTTTATGACGGCCGGCTGCATCACCGGTCTGGCGGCGTTTGTCAACTCCGTAAAGGTAGGTTCGGTGACATCCACGGCAGGCAACCAGCTTGAGACACAGATCATGATTGCTCTCGTACTTGGCGGAATGCCGGTCAACGGCGGCGCGAAGGTGAAATTCTACAACATCATCCTCGGCGTTATGACCTACAAGATCCTCTCCAGCGGTCTGGTTATGCTGATGATCCCCACGCAGATGCAGCAGCTCATCCTCGGTATCATTTTCCTCGTGGAAGTGGCGCTGTTCAGCGACCGCAAGACGGGTATGATTGTGAAGTAAGGGATCTGTTCTGGAATCATATTGTAACAGACAAAAAAGTGTACAGAACGTACACTTTTTTGTTGACCGGAAATAAAAGAGATATTATACTGATACTAGATTCTGAAGTGGAGGCTCATAGAGGAGATGATAGATATGCTTATGGAGCAGGCTACGGAAGTCAGAAAGCAATGGAGTTGTGTCTGTGACAGTGTGATTCATGAAAAACCGAAGTTTATTAAGCGCACACGCGACAGGATGTGGTTTTCCAATCTGGATACCATGTCTGATATTTTGGCGGCTTATCATTTTACGGCAGAAAAATTCACAGAGGAGGATGGCTCTGTTACGCTTTCCTTAAATGAGATTGATCTGGTTGAAAATGCCAGCGATGAACAGACAGTTCGTCTTGAAATGGGAAAAGCAATTTTGGAGTATTCAGAGGAATATTATCGTGAATATGAGCTGTACAGCCATAGTGCGAACCGCAAACAGCACGTTCCTTATATTTTTAAAGCACTTATTATGGATGACCCTAAACAGATAGGAGACAGTATTCAATGCCGCGATGGAAAGAACTAAAACGGTTTTGTGATAGGGATGGATGGGAACTTTATAAGGATACCGACCATTATTTCTATCGAAAAATCGACGCAGATGGCAGCGTACGAAGGACAAAGGTCTCGAAAGGCTCTGGAGAAATACATCCGCATATGTGGAAGAAAATCTTGAGGAAACAGTTGCAGGTGACACAGGAATACTTTAACAGTAAAATTTGATTACATAGAATACAAATAGTCTGCTTTCAGGAGGAATACACACATGATAGCAATCATTGATTACGACGCTGGCAACCTTAGGAGCGTGGAGAAAGCTCTTGCCTCTTTGGGCGAGAAAACCGTCATCACACGCGATCCCAATGAAATCCTGCGTGCAGACAAGGTCATACTGCCCGGCGTCGGCGCATTTGGCGACGCGATGGGAAAGCTGCATCAGTATCATCTGGCTGATGTGATCCGCGAGGTGGCGGATAAGGGTACGCCATTTCTTGGCATTTGTCTTGGGCTGCAGCTGTTGTTTGAATCCAGCGAGGAGTCGCCTGGCGTGGAGGGCCTTGGCATCTGTAAGGGGCAGATTTTGCGGATACCGGACTGCGCGGGCTTAAAGATTCCCCACATGGGCTGGAATTCCCTGAACTTTGACCATCCGGGACGGCTGTTTGCCGGGATACCGGAGGAGTCTTATGTCTATTTTGTGCATTCCTATTACCTGAAAGCGGCGGATCTTTCTATTGTGACAGCATCCACGCACTATTCGGTAGATATACACGCATCTGTCGAGCAGGGCAACGTCTTTGCCTGCCAGTTCCATCCGGAAAAGAGCAGCCAGGTGGGGCTTGCGATATTGAAGAATTTTATTGAACTGTAAGATAAATACTGTGTTTTGTTTCAATTTTTGACATGTGTATAAAGAAAAGCCGTATATATGCAAGGAAGTTCATGTTTACAAGAAAGCGAGAATAAAGTTATGTTTACAAAACGTATCATCCCCTGTCTGGATGTGAAGAACGGCCGTGTGGTCAAGGGCGTGAATTTTGTGAATTTAAGAGACGCGGGCGACCCGGTTGAGATCGCGGCTGCCTATGATAAGGCAGGCGCGGATGAAGTGGTTTTTCTGGATATTACGGCGTCCTCGGACGCGCGCAATACGGTCGTGGACATGGTGCGCGAGGTGGCGAAGAAGGTATTTATTCCTTTCACGGTCGGCGGCGGCATCCGCACAGTTGAGGATTTCCGGCTGCTGCTGCGGGAGGGCGCGGATAAGATTTCCATCAATTCTGCTGCAATCATGAATCCGCAGCTGATCTCTGATGCCGCGGAAAAATTCGGACGGCAGTGCGTCGTGGTGGCGATTGACGCGAGACGCAGAGCGGATGGCTCCGGCTGGAATATTTATAAAAACGGCGGCCGCGTTGATATGGGCATCGATGCAGTCGAATGGGCGATGAAAGCGGATCAGCTGGGCGCGGGGGAAATCCTGCTTACCAGCATGGACTGCGACGGCACAAAAGCAGGCTATGACATCGAACTGACCCGCACGATTGCGGAGAATGTATCGGTTCCTGTGATTGCTTCCGGCGGTGCCGGAACAAAGGAACACTTTTATGAAGCGCTGACAGAAGGAAAAGCGGATGCTGCGCTGGCGGCTTCCCTGTTCCATTACAAGGAGCTGGAAATCTGCGAGGTGAAGCAGTACCTTAAGGAGTGCGGAGTGAGCGTGAGACTGTAGAAAGGGGAGAGCATCGTGGCCGCAATATCCAATGACTGGCTGGTTCCGTTAAAACCGGAGTTTTCCAAGCCGTATTATGCAAAACTGTATCGTCAGATCAATGAGGAATATAAAAGCCGCGTGGTTTATCCTCCTGCGGAAGATATTTTCAACGCGTTTGCGTTTACACCTCTTTCTAAGGTGAAGGTCGTCATTCTGGGGCAGGATCCCTATCACGAGGAAGGCCAGGCGCATGGGCTCTGTTTTTCGGTAAAGCCCGGTACGGAGATTCCGCCGTCTCTGGTGAATATTTATCGCGAGCTGCACGAGGACTGCGGCTGCCGCATTCCCAACAACGGCTATCTGACGAAATGGGCCGACCAGGGCGTCCTTCTGCTCAATACGGTTCTGACGGTGCGGGCGCATCAGGCGAATTCTCACCGCGGCATCGGCTGGGAGGAGTTTACCGACGCGGCAATCCGTGCGGTGAACCAGATTGACCGCCCGATCGTCTTCATGCTCTGGGGGCGTCCGGCACAGATGAAAAAGTCCATGCTCGACAATCCGAAGCACCTGATTCTGGAGGCACCGCATCCGAGCCCGCTCTCCGCGTACCGCGGCTTTTTCGGCTGCCGTCATTTTTCCAGAGCAAACAAGTTTTTAAAGCAGAACGGTATCGAACCGATTGACTGGCAGATTGAGGATATCTAAAAAAAACACACTTTATTAAAAAAAGAACCACTGCGAAAGGTGGTTCTTTTTTGTACTATCTTTATATGGAAAAATGTGTTCCACGTTGACAGGCAGATTGGACTACATGGGAGAAGTGTGTATGAGAGGATATGAATATTTGGATGACAACGGCACTTTTCGGCTGCGCAGGCCGGATCAGACCAGCTATCTGTATTTCCCGATTGCAGGGGAAAATGGCCTGAAAGGAGCGATTACCCCGAAACTGAGTGGGGATTTAAAGATGGATCAGAATACCTTTGTGCTGCAGCCGGTGAGCGCGGAAGATCTGATGGAATCGAAGGCGGGGCGTAATTTCTGGTGCGTGACGGACGATGGCGTTTGCTGGTCGGCGGCGGGAAATTCTGCGGCGGCGGAGATGGAGCGTTTTTTGAACACAGGAACTGACACAGCAAAGGCCATGAACGGATATAAGAACGGATATAAAGCGGGAGACAGGGTGACATCATTAACAGGCAGATCATCTGCGTCGACTGTCGGGAAGGATGATGGGGAACCGGTACTCACGGCCGGGCCGATGTGGCAGTGCGTGACACGCAAAGAAAAACGGACTGGGCTGACGGCATCGATTACAAATTTTGTGCCGGTGCGGGATGTCCTTACGGAAATGATGATTATAAGGATAAAGAATACCGGGGATAAGACCGTACGGTTTTCCCCGATTGCGGCGATTCCATTGTATGCGCGCAGCGCGGACAATATCCGCGACCACCGGCATGTCACGAGTCTGCTTCACCGGATTTATACGACGGAGGACGGCGTGTTCGTGAAGCCAACGCTCACGTTTGACGAACGCGGGCATCAGGTGAATACGAAGACGTATTTTGTGACGGGATGCAGTGACGATGGAGAAAAGCCGATCGGTTTTTGCCCGGTACTGGAAGACTTTGTCGGCGAGGGTGGCAGTCTGCTCTGGCCGGAAAAGGTCGTGCGCAATCTTCCTTTCGAGAAACCCGGACGGGAATATGCCGGATATGAGGCCATTGGGGCGCTGCGATTCGCTGATGTGACATTGGAACCGGAGGAAGAAACAGCGTATTTAATCCGGATTGGGATGGAGGAGGAAACTGCGGATCCCGAAGAGCGGGAATCAGACGATGCAGGATCTATCGGAAAACAAACAGGGTATCTATCGGAGAAAACTCCGGTGGATCAGAAACACAGAATGTGCGGCTTACATAAGAATGGGGCAGGCAGAAACGTCCTCCAGGAAGCAGAGGCAGCGCTGCAGGAGACAAAGAACTACTGGAACAGCCGGATCAATGTGCGGCTGCAAACAGGAAATCCGGAATTTGACCACTGGATGTACTGGGTGACGTTTCAGCCGATTTTGCGGCGCATCTACGGCTGTTCGTTTCTGCCACACCATGATTACGGAAAAGGCGGGCGGGGCTGGAGAGACCTCTGGCAGGATTGTCTGGCGCTTCTGATCATGAATCCGGACGGGGTGCGCCAGATGATTATTGATAACTGCGGCGGCGTGCGTATGGACGGCACCAATGCGACGATCATCGGCAGCCGGCCGGGAGAGTTCATTGCGGACCGCAACAATATTACCCGCGTCTGGATGGATCATGGCTTCTGGCCGTTGTTTACCGTGAAATTTTACATAGATCAGACGGGGGATGCTTCCGTGCTGATGAAGGAATGTCCGTATTTTAAGGATCGACAGGAGATGCGCGGGACGGTGGTGGATGATACTGTTATGAATACCCGTGAGACAAAACAGCGGGTATCGACAGAGGATCAATCAGTTGGACAAAAGAATCCGGATCATTCAGAAGCGGGCAACGTCAACAGACCGGTCCTTCGGGATCAGAACGGGAAAATTCACACCGGTACGGTGCTTGAACATCTTCTGGTGCAGAATCTGACCGCGTTTTATGAGACCGGAGAACACGGGCACATGCGGCTGCGCGGGGCGGACTGGAACGATGCGCTTGACATGGCGCCTGACCGGGGAGAAAGCGTTGCATTTACGGCGGCTTACGCGATGAATCTGCAGACCCTCGCAGAGCTTCTTCTTTGGCTGAAAGAAAAAACGGGTATGACGCAGCTGGAGATCGCGCGGGAGATGGAGATTCTCTTTACGGCGGCGGAAAAATGGAATGGCACGGCATCTGAAAATTCTACGGACGCCAGCAGCACACTGAAAAAATCTGAAGATGCTGAAATATCAGGAAAAGCTTTGGATAAGACCGGGGAGGATTACCGGCAGGAAATTCTGAGAACTTATTGTGCTTCCTGCTATCCGACCGTTTCAGGTCGAAGCGTCTTCCTCGATACGGAATATGCGGCTGGAGTGCTGAAAAGGATGGCGGAGCAGATACGCGAACATATCCGCAAGACAGAATGGCTGCAGGATGAGAACAGCGGCTGGTTCAACAGCTATTATGATAATCATGGGAGGGCTGTGGAGCATATTCCGTCTGCAAAAGGAAATGGAGAGAAAACCGCCGGTGATACGGAAGAACCCGGAACAGCAGAGGCGGCGGGAACCGGATTCATGACTGCAGAACCCCGCATGATGCTGACTGGTCAGGTATTTACAATCATGTCCGGAACCGCTACGGAAGAACAGACACGGCAGATCGTGCGGGCGGCGGACCGGTGGCTCTACAAAAAGGAGCTCGGCGGCTATCGGCTGAATACGGATTTTAAAGAAGTAAAGACTGATTTAGGGAGAATGTTCGGATTTGCTTACGGACATAAGGAAAATGGAGCGGTCTTTTCCCACATGGCGGTGATGTACGGAAACGCATTGTATCGGAGAGGTTTTGCAAAAGAAGGCTATAAGGCTCTGGTCAGCCTGTTTGAGCAGGCTTCGGATTTTAAAGTGAGCCGCATTTATCCGGGGATTCCGGAATATTTCAACGACTGCGGCAGGGGCATGTATCATTATCTGACCGGCGCGGCCAGCTGGATGATGATGACCGTCGTCACGGAAGTGTTTGGCGTGAGGGGCGACTACGGGGATCTGGTGCTGGAGCCGAAGCTGATGCGCGAGCAGTTTGATGATGCCGGAAGGGCGGGAATTCAGACAGAATTTGCGCATAAAAGCTGGAATATCCATTACTGCAACCGGGAGCGGCTGGATTATGGCGAGTATGCAATCGAAAAAGTGTGGATCAACGGTCGGGCGCAGGAAATACAGGGAAGCGAAACGCTGTATCGGATGGCAAAGGAAGAGCTGGAACGGCTGCCGGAAGGGGCTGTGGTGTCGGTCGAGGTGGAGCTTGGCAGAAAGAAATGAAAAAAGAGAGGCAGGCATGACGATTTAGAAATGGTTCCTGCATTTGCTGCAAAAAGCGTATGAAAATGTATAACATGAAAAGGATGACAGAGGACTGGCATCAGATATAGAGGACGGGAAAATGAGGAGGAGAGCATGAACAGAAAAGCAGAGGCATATACAATACAGGATTACGGGAAAAAGCCGACATTCGCCAGTTTTTTGCCGGGCATCAGCGGTATCAGGGGGATTCCGCTCTGGTGCTATTATGTCAACCGCGGACAGTGCATGGTGAGCTTCGGTGCGGAAAATAAGGACAAAGCGATCATGGAATTTTTTCCGGCACAGGACGCCTATCAGAACGCGAAACGGACGGGATTCCGCACGTTTTTACGGGTGAACGGAGAATTCAGAGAACCGTTCGCGGATGAGAATGAATCCCATGAAATGCGGATTTATAAAAACGGATTGGAACTTACGCAGGAGGCGTCAGGCTTGAGAACGGAAGTCTCGTATTTTACGCTGCCAAATGAAGAAATCGGCGCGCTGGTGCGGACGGTGACGGTGACATATGTGGGTGCTGATGAATTGCCGGTCTGCTCCAATGCTGCCTCGGATGACAGAGACGGGACGGCAACACCTGCATCAGGTGGCAGCGACGGGATGGCAATGTCTGCTTCAGATGACAGGAGCGGGGATGTCGCTGCACCTTCAGAGGAGGTTATAGAACTGGAGATTCTCGACGGCATGCCGGCGGTTGTGCCCTACGGTCTCTCAATCGAGATGACGAAGATGATGAAGGAGCTTTCCGTGGCCTGGATGGAGTCGGAGGTTATCGGAGACGGCATCAGCTGCTACCGGGTACGGGCGAGCATGGGGGATTCGACCGTTGTGCGTGCGGTAGAAGGTGCGAATTATACGATTGGCACGACCGCAGACGGCACACGCATCACGGCGGTAGCAGATCCGCAGGCAGTATTCGCGTACGACAGCTCGCTGGGATTTCCTGTGGTATTTGCAAATGAGGGGCTGGATGGCGTCAACGCCTGCCCGCAGATGCGGAAGAATCGTTATCCCTGCAGCTTTTTCGGACTCAAAAAGACACTGCGAAAGGGCGAGTCGGTGACACTATATGAAGTGATCGGGCAGGCAGAGCGGATGAAAGAGCTGCGGGCTTTTGGAGAGAAAAAGCTGGATGCTTCGTATTTTGCAAAGAAAAAAGAGACTGCGCTTGCTCTCGGAGAAGAACTGGGAGCGAACATGGACTGCCATACTGCGGATCCGGTGTTTGATGAGTATTGCAGATATACCTTTATGGACAATGCTCTGCGTGGCGGCGTGCCAGTGCTGCTGGGAAGCAGCGAAGAAGCAACCGATTCTGTGTCAGAGAAACCCAGGGAATGTCCGCACACGATTACTGATGATAAGAAAAATAGCCGGACAGAGGCGAGTGCGAAAGTTTTTTACGTATATTCCAGAAAGCACGGCGATCTGGAGCGGGACTACAATTATTTTTCAATGATGCCGGAATTTTATTCGCAGGGAAACGGCAACTTCCGTGATGTGAACCAGAACCGCCGCTGCGATCCGCTGTTCTTCCCGTTCGTGGGTGATTTTAATGTGCGCACATTCTATTCGCTGCTGCAGCCGGACGGTTACAATCCGCTTGGTGTAGAAAAAATTACTTATGAGCTGGAAAAAGCAAAGTGTCCGGAGTTGTTCCCGGAAGAACATTCTCGGGCAGGGATGAAGGATTCTGTTGAAACATTTACATTCACACCGGGAAGTCTGTATCGGATGCTGGCGGAGAAATTATCTGAGGCATCGGAAAAGTATATGGCGCATACACAAAGCACAGACGGCAAGAGAGCAGATTCACGGAATGAAAATTTCCAGAGTGCAGATGCCCGTAACACAGATGCCCGTAACGCAGCTGACAGGAGTGCAGGTGCCGGGGACGCGGACGACAGGATCAATACCGTCTTCAATCGCTGCCTTTCTCTCGCAACGCCGCTTGTGAACGGCAATTTCGGGGAAGGCTACTGGACCGACCACTGGATCTACAATCTGGATCTGGTCGAGAATTATCTGCGCGTGTTCCCGGAAAAAGAGGAAGAACTGCTCTATGCGCCGGAATGCACATGGTTCCGTCCGCAGGCCGGTGTGCTCGAGCGGAGAAAACGTTATGAAAAGGTGGAAACGCCCCCCTCCCTGCGGTCGAGGGCAGGTTGATCCGCCCATGCAGAATCGCTTCGCGATGGGCGAATCTGCGGAGCAGGGGATTCGCCAGTACCATTCCCTTGCGGAATTGCCCCCTCGCTATGCATCGGCGGCAGAACGCGCCGCCCATTCAGAGAACGCTTCGCGTTGGTGCGGCGCTGAAGATTTGAAAGCAAAACCAGGCTGCGAAAACGATCTGCTGCTCTGCGACGACTATGGAGCAGGACATGTGATCCATGCGACCATCATGGAAAAGCTGCTGATGCTCTGCACGACCAAATTTGCCGCGCTGGACGCCTACGGCATGGGAATTGAGATGGAAGGCGGAAAGCCGGGATGGTACGATGCGCTCAATGGTCTGCCGGGACTTCTGGGCTCTTCGGTCTGCGAGTTGGGAGAACTTTCCCGTGTACTGGAATACACGATCCGTTCCCTGAAAAAATATGGGCGGGATGTAGAAACATTGACGGAGATGGCGGAATTTTTCGGTGCTGTACGGGAAATCGCGCAGGAGGAAAAGGAAGATCTGCTTTCTCCGGGAGAGAGCCTTTCTTTCTGGAATCGTGTCAACGACGCAAAAGAGGCATACCGCGCAAAGGTTTACAGCGGAGTGAGCGGCAAAAAGGCGACGTTAAAAGCAGAAGAACTGGTGCCGGTGCTGGAAGAATGGCTGTGCCTGGTCAATGCCGGGCTTCAGAAAGCGACCGCGAAGGCGGACGGCATCTGCCCGTCTTACTTCTATTATAATGTCACATCGTATGAAGAGAGCAGCGAAGGAATTCTGCCGACTCATTTTGAACAGGTGAGCCTCCCGCGGTTCCTGGAAGGACCGGTGCATGCCCTGCGGCTTCCGGCGCCGGAGTCCGAAAAGAAAAAACTCTATGAGTGCATAAAGAAAAGTGAGCTGTATGATAAAAAGCTTTCCATGTACAAGGTCAATGAACTCCTTGCGGGAAGCTCGTTCGAACTGGGACGCTGCATGGCGTTCACGCCGGGCTGGCTGGAAAACGAGTCCATCTGGCTGCACATGGAGTACAAATACCTTCTGGAACTGTTGAAATCCGGTCTCTATGAAGAATTTTTCCGGGATTTCCACACCGCAGCGGTACCGTTTCTGGATCCGCAGGTGTATGGCAGGAGCGTTTATGAGAATTCTTCTTTCCTCGCAAGCAGTGCGAACCCTGACCCGCGCACGCACGGACGCGGTTTCGTAGCCCGCTTAAGCGGTTCCACAGCGGAATTCATCCATATGTGGACGTTAATGATGTTTGGAAAGCAGCCTTTTGCGATGGATGAAAAAGACAAAACCCTGACACTGGCACTTTGCCCGGCCCTTCCTGCCTGGCTGATTCCGGCGGACGGCATTGTCGAGGCGCGGTTCCTTGGAAACACCGCTGTGCGTTACCATTTTTCGGAGCAGAAGGACTATCTGCCGGGGCAGTATGAGATTGAAAAAATGGTTTTGCAGTATGCTGACATGGAAGGAGACAATGGCTGCGGCACCGGCTTGGAACTGAGAGCTTCAGAAGAGAGTGTTTTGGAAATGGAGTACGATACGGGCATCCTGCCGGAGAAGGCTGCGCTGGATGTGAGAGAGGGGAAAGTAAAGGGGATGGAGGTGTATTTGCATTCCACTACTGCGTAAAAGCCAGATGGCTGCTTTTACGCTAAAAAAACGACACCTTAATAAAAAATAAACCACTTTTTTTACCGCCCGGAATTTTTATAATGGACTCAGCTTTGAAACAGAAGTAAAAAATTAAAGGAGGAATATGAAATGAAGACAAGAAAAATGATGGCAATGCTTCTTGCGGGTACGATGGCCGTATCCATGGCATCGGTCGGCATCACCGCTTCCGCGGAAGGGTATGAGGGCGAGAGCCTCGTGATCTGGACACTGGCAAATGATTTGATTGATTTTGGCGACCGGTTTGCAGAGGCGTATGGTGTGGAGGTTGAGACGGTCGTGATTGAACCGGCAAACTATCCGACCAAGATACAGACTGCGCTTCTTGCCGGTGAGTCCGAGCCGGACATCATCGTGGCAGAGCCGCAGATGCTTGGAAGTTTTTATGATGCAGGCTTCTTTGCAGATCTGGATCAGTTTGGTGCACAGGATTACGCAGACCAGATTGTTGATTATGTATGGCAGGCAGGCCAGAGCTCGGACGGTGTACAGAGAGCGATCTCCTATCAGATCACACCGGCAGGCATTTACTATCGCCGCGATATCGCACAGGAAGTGTTTGGCACGGAAGACCCGGATGAGATTGCAGAGCTGTTTGCAGATTATGACACGATCCTTGAGACCGCTCAGACTCTGAAAGACGCAGGCTATCGTATTTTCGCATCGGATGCTGAGATGAATTATTTCTCCGGCGACGAAGCGTGGGTAGTGGACGACGCACTGAATGTTGCTCAGTCCAGATATGATTACATGGATCTTTGTATCGCTCTTTATCAGAATGACCTGACCGCGTATGCGAACCAGTGGTCTACTCCGTGGTATCAGGCAATGGCAGGTGAAGTGCCGATCCTGACTGCTGATATTCAGAACTATTCGGATGATTCCGTAAACGTATGGGATTCGGAATCCTTTGCAGAAGCAACCGCAGACTATGAGACGACAGAAGTGTTCGCGTTCGGTCTTCCGAGCTGGGGCGTTCTGACTATGAGAGACAACGTAGGCGAGACCTCCGGACTCTGGGGCGTATGCGCAGGCCCGAGCTACGGTTTCGGCGGCGGTACATTCATCGGTATTTCTTCTCAGTCCAAGAAGCAGGAACTGGCATGGGAGTTTGTGAAGTTCTGTACGCTGAACGAAGAAACTGCTGAGTGGTGGATCGAGTATTCCGAGGGCGATGCGGTTTCTCTGATCTCCGTACTGGAAGCACACGCAGACGATGAGAATGAGGTTTATGGCGGACAGCACCTGAATGAACTGTGGCTGGAGCTTGCAGAGGGCATCGATTATTCCCTGGTTACTTCTTATGACACCGCGATCGGCGATGCATGGGGCAGCGCGATTTCCTCGATAAAGACCGGAGAAATGTCAAAGGAAGATGCGATCAGCAACTTTTATGATACGATTGAGGCTACTTATCCGGAACTGACCATTACAAGAGAGTAAGTATAAGTAAGCAGAGGAAACTGTGAAGGAACTGAACAGTTACAGGCAGAATACCCCTCTGACAGGGTTGGAAAAGTAACTGTAAAGCTACATGGCATTTACAGGAATTGAGGAGGCGCCAGACATCCAGAAACGGGTGCCTGGCGCCGGACACTTTTTGCAAATTGGTGCGCCGCGGCGTTCCGGCAGCGATAAAGCTGCCGGAATATTGCAAGGCCTCCAAAAAGTTGGAAAAGAGGGAATCCTATGAAAGATAAACCCATAAGAAGAAAGAAAGTTCTGGACAGGTATAACCGGATGGGCTACCTTTTCTGCGCTCCGTTTGTGATCGTATTTCTGATCTTTTCAGTGTACCCGGTGCTCCGGACGCTTTATATCAGTTTTACAGACGCCAAACTGACGACGCTGAATTCAAGCTTTACCGGATTGTCTAATTACATAAGAGTCATCAATGACAAATTTTTCTGGAAAGCGCTTGGCAATACCATACGGATCTGGGGCGTGAACATTGTCCTTCAGCTGGGCCTGGCGTTCCTGCTCACGATCGTATTCAGTGATGTGAAGTACAAAATGCGCGGACTCGGCATTTTCCGTGCACTGTATTATCTGCCGAATATCATCGCCGCGACCTCCATCGCGTTTTTGTTTTCAACACTTCTGGACTGGCGGTATGGTACGTTCAACCAGATCATCAATATGATTTACAAGCTCTTTGGACAGAGCTACAACCCGATTGACTGGCTTGGTTCCTCCTCGACGGCGGGCTATGTGATCGCGGTGATCAGTGCCTGGATGTGGTTCGGCAATTCTTTTATTATGCTGATGGCCGGTGTGCAGGGTATCTCAAAGGAATACTTTGAGTCTGCTGCCATTGACGGCGCGAACCGCTGGAAGATTTTTGGAAAGATTACGCTTCCGCTGCTTCGCCCGATCATGCTGTATGTGACCATCACGTCTCTGATCGGCGGTCTGCAGATGTTTGATCTGCCGTATCTGATGGCCAGCAAGAGCAGCGCGTCGTATCAGTCTGTTCAGACGGTGGTCATGTATCTCTATAAATTCGGCTTTGAGACCGGGACGACTCAGATTGGCTATGCATCGGCAATTGCTTATGTGTTATTCCTGATCATTCTGGTGTGCTCACTCGTTCAGCTGAAATTCTTGAATAAGGAGGATTGATGGTATGTCTACATGGGATAATATAAAAAAAGGAATCCTTTATTTCCTTCTGATCCTCCTGGCGGTAACCTGCCTGATTCCGTTTCTTCTGATGATGGTCAATGCCACCAGAAGCGGAAGTGAGATCGTGAGTTCATTCACGCTGATTCCGAGTACGCATCTGAAAGAAAACTGGGAAACGGTATTTTCCTATTTTAACCTGTTCAAGGGTATGTTCAACAGTGTCCTTGTAGCGGTGCCTGCGACGCTGCTGTGCGCGTATTTTTCCTCTCTGACGGCTTACGCGCTGGCAATGTACAAGTTCAAGGGAAGCAAGGTCCTGTTTTATACGATCCTCGTTTTCATGATGATCCCGGGACAGTTGAGCCTGATCGGTTTCTACAACTTATGTACTTCCCTGCACCTGGTCAATTCGTACATCCCGCTGATCATCCCGGCAATCGCCTCTCCCGGAACGGTCTTTTTCTTAAGACAGTATGTTCTGTCGACCCTTCCGCCGGAGCTGATCGAAGCGGCAAGAATTGACGGTGCGAGTGAGGTTTATTCGTTCCACAGGATCGTCATCCCGATTATGTCTCCGGGCATTGCGACCATGTCGATCGGGTGCTTCATCGGCAACTGGAACAGCTACCTGCTGCCGATGATCATTCTGAATAAGAATGAGAAGTTCACTCTGCCGGTCATGATGGCGACATTGAAAGCGTCCACCGATATCAACGCGAACCAGGGCGCGATCTACCTCGCGGTAGCGATTTCTGTCATCCCGATCATTATCGTGTTCTGCTTCTGCTCGAAGTACATCATCGGAAGTATTTCCGCAGGCAGCGTGAAGGGCTGACCGGCAGGATGCATGAAAATATGGTTTTCGGAACACCGGGGCGCCGGATGCGCCCCGGTATTTCTGCTTTTTCTCGAGTTTTACTCGTTTATACAATATGATTTGCTATTTATTATGACCATTGATATAATATGACTTATCAGAAGAAAAGCGCGCTTGCGGGCTTTTCTTGATAAGTCAACGACAGAATCATAAAGCTGCGAAGCAGCGACAGATGTGCGATAGCACAGCTGGATTCTGGAGTATTATGAGAAGCGGTTTTCTTCTCATAATATACTTTGTAAACTCCGAGACAGAATCAATAGTATAATCGCGAAACTTCATTAAAACAGTCAGCCGGAAATTTACTGCGGTTGGAAATGCTCGCTGCAATGAATGAATGCCGCTTGTAGTGAATGGCAGATGTGCAGGTATGAGGCCGGGTAAATTCGGAGAGGGAAGGAGGAGCAATTTTATGTTGCAAAGGATGAATCGTGTTTTAGCCTTGCATATAGTTTGTGGGGCAATTTCTATGGCCGCGATTTACGCCGCGGCGGGCGGCGATGGTGCTGCAACCCTTTCTCTGACCGCCCGGGCAGAGAGCGCAGCTGCTGCGCCCGGCTGGAGTGCGTACGCCGATGAACCGATCACGCTCAACTGGTACATCAATTATTCCTGGTTTACGACCGGCTGGGGCCAGAATGCGGTGTCGCAGAAGATTACGGAGGAGACCGGCGTCACGGTGAATTTTATCACCCCGGCCGGGACGGAGACAGAGAAGCTGGCTGCGATGATCTCTGCGGATTCGCTGCCGGACATCATTACGCTTGGCTGGTGGGAGACTCAGCTGGATGAGATGATCGCGAAAGATCTTGTTTATGCGCTGAATGAACTTGCGGAGGAATATGAGCCGTACTTTTTTACTGTGGCGGACGACGAAGTGATCGAATGGTATCAGAATGAGGACGGGAATCTCTACTGTTATCCGAATTCTTCTTTTACACCAACGGATTATGAGACGTATGATACGATTGCCTCTAATCAGACCTTTCTGGTAAGGAAGGATATCTATGAGGCCATCGGCAGTCCGGATATGTCGACGCCGGAAAGCTTTATGGAGGCGGTGAGGATGGCGGCGGAGATGTTCCCGGAAGTCGATGGGGAGCCGCTGATCCCGATCGGCGCGGATGTGTTTACGTCCGAAGGATGTAATTCCTTTGACCTGTATCTGCAGAATTTCCTCGCGGTTCCGTATGAGGATGAGGACGGCGTGTATTACGACCGCTATACGGATGAGGAATACATCACCTGGCTGAAGGTGTTCCGGCAGCTGAATGAGGAGGGATATCTGGCGGCGGATATTTTTGTGGACCAGCGTACACAGATGGAGGAAAAGATCGCACAGGGACGATATTTCTGCATGCTTTACCAACGCACGGATATGGAAGATCAGGAGAAAATTCTCTACGCGAATGATCCGGACAGCATATATATTGCCGTGGATGGTCCGGCAAACAGTGCAGGGGATGACCCGGTGCTGCCCGGAGCGGGGCTGAATGGCTGGACTGTGACGTTGATTTCGAAAAACTGTTCCGACCCGGAGAGGGCGATGGAACTGCTGACGTATTTGATGAGTGAGGAAGGACAGCTTACGACGTATCTGGGGGTGGAGGGCGTCACCTATGATGTCGTGGATGGAGAGTACGTAGTAAAGGATGAGGTACAGGAGATCTTAAGCACGGATCGCTCGGAATATGACCGTCTGTATGGAGCGGATAATACCTACTGGATGCTGCAGGATAATGTGATGCAGCTTCAGTGGATACAGTCGGCTGATTCGTCAGAAGATCCCTGCCTGGCGATGGAGGAGTGGACCTATCCTTATACGCATTATCTTGGCCAGTATGAGATCAGCTTTTCGCTGGACACTGAAGTCGGATACAGCTGGAATGCCATAAATGAGCTCTGGGGAGAGACGCTGCCGGAGCTTCTGCTGGCTGCCACGGAGGAGGAGTTTGATGAAATCCTTGCTTCTTTTGTGGAGGAACGAGATGCGCTTGGATATGATGAGGTGGTAGCTGCCTGTACGGAGAAAATCCAGGACGCGAAGGAAAGGCTGGGGCTGGAGTGAGAGCGGCAGAGCGCGCAGGAACGCCCTGGTCATAAAAGGATGCTATGGAACTGTTACGAAATAACTTGTGCATCTTGCACCGCCTAACGCGCGAATCGCAGGCCATAAAAGCCTCGACGAGTAAGTATACGGATAGATGAGGAAAGACGGACATGAAATTACGCGCAAAATGGCGCAGCCTGCGCCTGAATGCAAAGTTTACGCTTGTGATCGTCCTGCTGGTGCGGGTGCCGGTGATCGCTTTTGCGCTCATGTTTTTCCATAATACGCAGGAAAGCCTGATGAAGGAAGCTGCTTCTGCCATGGAGCTGGAGCTGCAGGATACCAATACGCAGATCACCGCTTATGTGGATTCCGTGAATATGTCAACACAGCTGTTTTTGAGCGATGGGGCGCTGACTGAGTATCTGGAGCAGATAAGCGTTGATGAGAAGATGACGACGCAGGAGATCCGTTCGTTTTACAACGTGACGGTCGCTTCTCTGGAGCGCCTGATCTACAACAATCCTTACCTTTATCAGATCCGCGTCTACGCGGACAGCGATACCATGCAGGAGATGATGCCGGTGCTGTACCGGATGAGCCGGATGGAAAAGCTTGCCTGGGCAAAGGAGGATGAGTCAGAGTGGGAAGGCTGGCATTTTGATTATGAGGATGTGCTGTTCGGTACGGGTACCGGCGAAGACAGCGAAAAAATTGCCTCTTATGTTACGAAGATAGAATCTTACGGCTACGGGGAAATCGGCGTTCTGGAGGTGGCCATCAGCATGGAAACGCTGTTCTCTGACCTTTATGAACAAAGTGAAGATCAGTGGCACTGTTTTGTGGATGGGAAAGGCACCGTATATTTCGGAGAAGACGGCGGGATACACACAGAGCAGGTGGGGAATATTCTCCCGGAACTCGAACTGAACGATACGGGAGAGGCGGCGCTTACCACGATACGCATGGATGGGGATTCCCTGCTGGTCGGCAGCTTTTATTCAAAAGGGCTGACCGGGACGTGGATTTCCGTGTATGATCTGAGCGCAGTAATGGAAGAATTAAACGTGACGAGAAACCTTGTTTTTGTGCTGATCGGCGCATTGCTTCTGCTGCTGACATGGATGATCAACCGGATCGTGAACGGGCTGCTGAAGGGGTTTTATAATGTGCTCGGTACGGTTCGCGAGGTGCAGAAAGGCAATCTGGAGGCGCGTGTGCCGGTGGAAAGCTACGGACAGGAATCGGATGGAAGTTCTTCCGGACCGGCGGTTGGTTCCGCGGAAGAGGCAGCAATATCCGCGTTACCGATGACCGGCGTGGATGAGCCGGGAGAACTGGCTTTGCAGGTCAACCGCATGCTGGATCATATTAATGAGCTGATGGAAGACAATATTCACCGGGAGGTGCTCGCGAAGAATGCGGAGATCCGCTCTTTGCAGAACCAGATCAATGCGCATTTTATTTATAATGTGCTGGAATCTATCAAAATGATGGCGGAAATCGATGAAAAATACGAGATTTCCGATGCGGTGACCAGACTTGGCCAGCTGCTCCGCTACAATATGTACTGGAAATCGGGCACCGTGACTGTGCGGGAGGAGATAGAATATATCCGCAATTATATTGCGCTGATGAACCTGCGATTTGATTATGAAATTTATTTATCAGAAAATCTTCCGGAGCTTTTGCTGGAACAGAAGATTCCGAAGATGACGCTGCAGCCGATTGTGGAGAACTCCATCATCCATGGAATTGAGCAGATGGCGGAGGATACGAATATTTACGTAAAAGGATTTATTCAGGACGGTGACTGTATCATTGAACTGACGGACGCCGGGAACGGCATGAGCGAGGAGCGGCTTGTCTGGCTGCAAAAGAAGATTGCCGGAGATGTGGAGATGGAAGAAAACGAAACGGGCGCTCCTGGCTTCAGGTCTACGAAATCCGAAAAATTGCAATCTGTAAAACCGAATTTCGAAGAGTCAGATATGGAGCATCCGGAGTCCAAAACCTCGGATTCCGGCATCGGATTGAAAAATGTGCAGGACCGGATTCGCCTGACCTTCGGTTCTTCCTATGGAATTCAGGTGGCCTCTAAAGAGGGCTGTTATACCAAGGTACGGATCCGGATTCCGGTGACGAACTCTTAGAGTCTGTTGCGGATGTTGGATACTCTCAGGAAATTGAGATGAGGGTATTGTGAAAGAACTGAACAGTTACAGGGTACTGAGCAGTTGCGATTGCGGGAGGATATGACAGGAATGCAGACACTTTTAATCGTGGAAGATGAAAAACTGATCCGGCAGGGAATCCGTGTGATGGTGCAGCGCAGCGGCGTGCCGGTGGAAAACATCATCGAGTGCGGCAATGGGCTGATGGCTCTGGAAGTGCTCAAAAGCCAGAAGGTGGACGTTATGTTCACCGATATCCGTATGCCCAAAATGGATGGCATCGAACTGGTAAAGGCGATGCAGGAGCTCCCGCACCAGCCGCTCACGGTGGCAATCAGCGGATATGATGATTTTTCTTACGCGGTAGGGATGATGCGCGGCGGCGTCCGTGAGTATCTGCTCAAGCCGGTTGATCGGGAAAGCCTGAAATCGATTCTCGAAAAACTGGAGCAGGAAGTGGAAGCCGCCCGCGAGGAAGAGCAGCGGAAAAGCCTGTCGGATCGGGAACGGCTTCGCCGGATCATGGAGTCTGAAGAAATGTCAGACTCTGAGAGACAGGCAATCGGAGAGCGGCTGGAGGGGCAGCTGTTTCCTTCCTATGTGGTATGCTGTTTTGGCAGCCTTTCTGAACCGGCAGCAGGGAAAAAAGGCGTTTTTCTGATGCTGGAAGGGCTTTCAGCAGGCAGTATCTGTATTGTAGAGAGCAGCAGCAGTCCTTTTCTGCTGAAAAATGAACTCGGCGACGCATGTGTCGGAGTAAGCCGGGAACACAGCGGAGCCAGTGAGCTGCGGCAGGCTTATCTGGAAGCAGCGCAGGCGAGAAAGAGGGCGTTCTGCAGGTGCGAGCACATCTGCAGGTTTTCGGAGATGGGGGTATCGCATGAAACAACGCATCTCCGGCGGATGGCGGTCGAATGCCCTTCCGATGTTTCCGATGCAAAAAACGCTTTGCGATGCGGAACGGCGGATATAAAAGCCAGTAACGAGGCGGAGCCCACCACGGAGGAAATCAGAAAACTGGTGCAGACGCTTGGCACAGACCGCTATGAGGACTGCCGGTATCAGGCATCCCTGTTTTTGCAGAAAGTGAAACGCGGTGTCTATATTCCTGCACAGATGGAGCGGTATTTGAATGCGTTGCTTGAACAGATTCCGGCTTCTTATGCGGCGATATTTAAAGAGCCGCAAGGCGCAGAGGTAGCGGGAGAAAGTCTGCGGGGACAAAGTGCTCAGAATCAAAGCCCTCAGGTACAATCCGGCTCTGGTGCACTGGCAGATTTACAAAAACGGCTTACAGATATGTATTCTTACCGCAGTCTGGACGAATACACGGAAGCCTTAAGCCGGTGGCTTGAACTGGTGCATGAGAAAACGGATAACCGTTCGGATGAATTCCGCAACCGACAGAAGCTGGAAAAAGCGATTCGCTACATTCGTGAAAACTACAGCAGCGACCTGAACATGGCTGTGGTGTCCAATCACGTTTCCATGAACTATTCCCTGTTTTCACAGGAATTCAAGCAGTACACCGGAGAAAACTTTGTCAGCTTTTTACGAAATATCCGGATGGAAGAGGCTAAAAGGCTGCTCGCACAGACACAGCTGCGTGTGGTGGAGATCAGCCAGAAGGTTGGCTATGAAAATGAAAAGCATTTCATGAAAACGTTTAAGAGCGTGTACGGAATATCGCCCTCCGAATTCCGTAAAAATGTGGAGTATACGGTGTAGGGTTGCTGTTTAATGTATAACGGAATTACAGGAATGAAAAAATATATGCTTGCATATGGAATGTGGCAAATATATAATGTAGACAACATGGGAGGCTATAGAATATGGGAATCTATTTAAATCCAGGGTACACAGGGTTTGAAGAAATCAGAAGAGATATTTATGTGGATAAAACAGGACTCATCTCTTTCATGAACAGCCTTATTGGCAGGCCGAAGCCGCTTGTAAGCTTTAGCAGACCAAGGCGCTTTGGAAAATCCTATGACGCAAATATGATTTGCGCATATTATGACAGGAGCTGCGATTCCAGATTTCTTTTTGAAGACCTCGAAATATCAAGAGATGATAGCTTTGAGAAGCATTTGAATCAGTATAATGTCATAACCTTTGACGTAACGGGCTTCATTGCGGATGCAAAGGATAAAGATACGGATATTGTTTTGAACATAAAGAATTCTCTGCTCAAAGAATTAAAAGGCGCTTTTCCTGGATGTATTGATGATGAAGAAAAGAATCTTGGAAAGGCTTTATATGCTGTTGTATCAAAAGGTAATGCAAAATTTGTTTTCGTTATAGATGAATGGGATGCGCTGTTCAGAGAATATAAGGATAATAAGGAACTTCAGGAAGATTATATCCTTTTTCTGAGAAGCCTTTTCAAAAACAAGGATACGACATCCAGGACGATTGCGGCCGCTTACATGACTGGTATTCTTCCAATAAAAAAATATGGTACAGAATCGGCCCTGACAGATTTTAAAGAATATTCCATGACAAGACCGGGAAGGCTTGCGGAGTACGTTGGATTCACAGAAGGTGAAGTGAAACGGCTTTGTGATGAGTATCAAATGGAATTTGAGGATATGCAGTCCTGGTATGATGGTTACTCTTTTAGCAAAATCAAACATGTATACAGCCCTAATTCAGTGATGAATGCATTACAGGAAGAGGAGATTTTAAACTACTGGACCCAGACCGAAACCTTTGAAAGCCTGAAAGAGTACATTGAGATGGATTTTGACGGTTTGAAGGATGCGATTATAAAAATGCTGGGTGGAGAGCGGGTAAGTGTCAGGATCAGTACTTTTCAGAATGATATCACTTCGTTTAAAAATAAAAATGATGTTCTGACGCTGTTAATCCATCTTGGATATCTGGCTTATGATTCGATTAAGCGAGAGACATATATCCCAAATCTTGAGGTGGCTGAGACATTCGAGGATGCTGTCAGCGGAGCTAAATGGGGAGCGGTTGGAGCAGCGTTATCTGAATCAGAAAGACTGCTGGAAGCAACGCTTAACCAGGACGAAGAGACCGTTGCTGAAGCATTAGAGCAAATACACGGCTCTGTATCTTCAGTATTAAATTATAATAACGAAGCTTCACTCAGCTGTGCGATTACAATAGCATATTATACTGCAAAACGGTATTATAGCATTGTCAGAGAACTGCCAACGGGCAAAGGCTTTGCAGATATCGCTTTTTTCCCTCGCAGGGGTATAGATAAGCCTGCTATAATCATCGAACTTAAGTATGATAAGGATGCTGACACTGCGATAAGCCAGATTCATGAGAACCGCTATGATGGTGACTTAAAGAAGTATTTTGGTCATCTGCTTTTGGTAGGAATCAATTACGATAAAGACGCAAAAGGAGCAAGTGCGAAAAGGCACAGCTGTGTAATTGAAAAGGTGTAAGTATCGAAACGGCCTTTTCAGCGAAGAACAGAACGATACCATCTGCTATGGCAGAGAGCAGAACTGTAAAACCGATGAAGACAGTTGTTGTATGATATGTCAGGGGAATAGTTCCTCCACACTCTTCACATCAGCCGCATCTGCCGTCCTGCACTCCGATAAGACATGGATCTCATAGGGCTTTGTATGCAGGCGGTTGTAATTATCCAGATACGTCTCAATACTCCGGGTGAAGAAATTCGCCCGGTTTTGTTTTTCTGCTTCCTCCACGGACGCAAGCAGAAGAAACTCTCCGCCGCCCTGGTGAGAGATGCATATGTTAGCGGCAGAAGCACCGCCTTCGGTAGAAGTTCCGCTTCCACTCTGGTCGGCGGCAGGATGTGTCTCGGATGTAAAAAGCGCTTCGCGATTCGGAGCCGATACTGCTCCCTCCAGCGCGTGTCCGGCGACACAGATGGCAAAATCCCGTTCGGCACGTCCGTATTGTTTTGTGATCTGCGGCAGGCCGGCGACTTCGAAGCGCATGGCGAGAAGTGTTTTGCTCTCGCTGGCAGCTGCAGCGAGAAGCAGGTCGGCTGCCAGCCGGAAACCGCCCCGGTTGGGCAGCAGCGTCAGCTCATCCCGGTCACTGATATCTTCCAGCCGATGAACGAGTACGCCAGTCTGGCGAATGTCAAAAATACGTGCAAGCATGGAATTAATATTGCGCAGGAACATCAGAATCGAAAAACCTGCGGATATTTTTCCATCCATAAATGCCATGGCGGCATAACCGAATTCCCGTTCACCGTAAAAAAGCGGGAAAAAGATATAAGATGGATTCGTCTCGTGATACAGATAATCCGGCAGGATATTTTTTCCGGAAAAACGGCATTCTGCCAGACGTACCCCGTTGCGGAAGGCGAAAACCATTTCTATCTGATCTGTGCTGTCCATGGTGTCAGGAACGGAGGCAATACGGCGAATATGTCCGGAAATATGATCCCAGTCCGGATACAGGCAGAGATACAGCTCCTGACAGTCTTCAATTGCGGAGACAAAACCTTCCAGCAGATCCATGCCGTCATCCAGATCCATCACGGAGTGAAGGGCAGCGGACAGCTTAATGTCCGAAAGTATCGCAGCCTCCCGGTCATTTACCTTGCGGAGCAGGTGATTCTCATAGAAAAGAGGATTCGGCAGGTCATGCTTTTTCTGCGCGCAGCAGGAGCCCCGGTAGACCGGCTGGGAAGGTATGACTGTCTCCTCCGGGAGCGGAGCCTTGCCGGTAAAGCAGTCGCGAAGCAGGTCAAACGCTTTGGCTCCCATCTCGTGAAGCGGAAAAGTCACAGTGGTCAGATCCGGTGAGCAGTTGCGGCTGACGGTAAGATCATCAAATCCGGTTACGCAGATATCTTCCGGAATCCGCAGCCCCTGTTTTAAAAGATATTCCATCACGATCACGGCCATGCGGTCATTATAGCAAAGAATGGCGTCCGGCTTTTTCTCTCCGCTAAGGAATGCTTCGAGCGCGGAGACAACGGATTCTCTGGTATAGGAGCAGTTGGCAGAATCCTCTTCCCCAAAGCTTAATCCGTATTTATGCATTACCTCTGCGCACAGATCCCGTCTTGGATCAGAGGAGTCCAGCTCGGATTCACAGCCGACATAGCAGATACGGCGGCAGTGATGCTCCCTGATCAGATGCACGGTAAGCTCTCTGGCGCAGAGTCCGTTTCCAAGTACCAGGTGCGGGAAGATGGTGTCATGCTGGGCGATTTCCAGAATCGGGCAGCTGCATTTTTCAGACAGTGTGCGCGCGATCAGGCCGCGGATATCCGTCTGCAGATAGGTGCCGGAGATGAAGATCACTCCGGAAAAATCATCAAAGTGCGGGATTCGCAGGATGCTCTTTTCTCCATTTGCGTACGCGCCGAAATCCTCCCCGTCCGCGGATGCGAAGAATTCTGTGGCATATCCATATTCCTCTGCACGGTCTGTGATACCCTGGCACATGGTCCGTTGGAAGTCTCCGAAAATGTGGGAGACAAAGACGCCGATTTTTTTGGATTGATACATATACATCACCTGTCTTTCGGAGCAAGGACACGATAAACGATGAATCGTGCTATGCATTAAGATTACCACGATGCCGCCGGGAATTCAACCAAAACTGAAAGACAAAGTCAGCTCCATATGAAAAACAGCGCGTAACTGTTCAGTATCTTCACAGTTACAAAAAAACAACACTTTTCAGAAAAAATAATACTGATAAGAATTCCGGAATGTGACAAAATGGGAAAATAAATCGAGTAGGAGGAGCCATTCTGTGAACGTCTTGATTGTGGATGACGACAAGCTTCTGATTCAAAAGATAGTTACCGGTATCGAGTGGGAAGAGATCGGGATTAAGCACGTGTTTACGGCGGACAATGCCATCCAGGCAAGAAAAATCCTGGAGTCGTTTCCGGTGGACATCCTTGTAGCAGATATTGAGATGCCGCAGGGGAATGGTCTGGAACTGCTGGAATGGGCGAGAGCAAGACATTATCCTGTGGAAACGATCATATTGTCCGGGTATGCCCATTTTTCCTACGCGCAGAAAGTGATTCAGTACGGCGGAAGAGATTATCTTCTGAAGCCGGTATCCAATCGTGATCTTGCATATGTCATTCGTTCGATCGTCCAGGAAAAGGAGAACCGCAGTCCGCATACAGGAGAAAGAAATGATCGGTTTGCACTCTGGGAGAAGGCGTTTATGGAGAAAGAGCTGCAGATTCCTTCGGAGATCCTTTCATCGTGCGGCCGGAACAGCAGCTATTGCATGGAACTTTTCCGCAATCTTTCAAATGTGGGCCAGAATGATGCCGACCGCCGGCTGCTGGACTTTGTTGTACAGAATATGATTCAGGAGTTTTTTGAAAGCAGAGGGCTGATACTTGAATACGCGGGACGCGTACGGGAGGATGCCTGGCTGGCGCTTTTTAAACAGAATGCGCGTCTGGCTTCGATTGAGGAGTATACCGTGCAGATGCAGCAGTGCCTCAGGGAGGTCGTCCATCTGGATTTTTGTGTTTATCTGGGGATTCCCTGTGCCTTATGTGAACTGCCTGCGGATACACGGCGGCTGTGGCGGATCTATCAGGATGCGGTTCCGGATGATCGGAAGTTTATCCGTGAAGCTGACTGGGAACTGCGAAACAGGACTCCTTCTTTCCCGGATTTTAAAAAACTTGCTTCTGCCATGGAACGGGATATTCCGCTGGTGGAGAAGGAACTTCTGGACTGTGTCAGTTCTCTGGCTCAAAATGGCGTTGCCTCCAGAGCAAACTTCCAGGCGTTGATGAACCAGATGATGCCGCTGATCGAACAGTCCCTTGCCAGCCGCAATGTTCTTCGTTCCCGCATTTTTGATGAGGCGGAATTTGCAGAAAAATACCGCCTTGCGTTTCTTTCCGTGAGCGGCATGACAGACTGGATCAGCTGGAGCTTTGGACGGCTGGAGGGATACCGTCATGTCGGCCGGAAGCAGGAGTATCTGGTCGACAAGCTGAAAGAATACATAGAGGATCATCTGGACAGTAACCTTTCCAGAAAAGAACTTTCCGGGATCGTATTTCTTTCAGAAGACTATCTTTCCAGAATCTTTACTGCGGCGACCGGAATGTCTATTTCCAGTTATGTTTCTTCACGGCGGATTGCGCGCGCCCAAAAATATCTTCTCGAAACAGGACTGACCGTCAGCCAGGTCGCGATGCGGGTAGGTTTTAGTAATTTTTCTTATTTCAGTAAGATCTTCCGGGATTTTACCGGTAAAACACCGAATGAATATCGTGATTCTGTCAAAAATCCGCACCCGGGTCAGACAAAATAATAATAATCCGTCCTGTTCCAGGAAAACAGAAATAACATGACCTGAAAATGGTCATGTTTTTGTTATGGAGAACCCTTTGGATTTATAGATATCCTGTCTCGAAAAAAGCTATACTGATACTGTCTTTACGAAGGGGGGATTTTCATGGAAAAGAGAAGAAATGGAAAAGCGTATGCTCTGATGCGCCTGAAAAAAAGCAGGCAGCTGTATCTTTTGATGCTTCCTTCCATTATCATTCTGGTGTTGTTTACATACGTACCCATGTATGGAATCGTGATTGCTTTTGAGGACTTCAGTCCGGCGAAAGGGATTCTGGGCAGCCCGTGGGCGGGATTGAAATATTTTAAACAGTATTTCGCTTCCTACAAGTTCTGGCCGACCATCCGCAATACCATCGTGATCAGTGTTTACAGCATTGCCGTGACATTTCCTCTGCCGATCGCTCTTGCTCTGATGTGCAATCAGATGCGGGCGCGCCGGTTCAAAAAATTTTTTCAGGTGTCCACGTACCTGCCGCATTTTATTTCGACGGTTGTTATGTGCGGTATGATCATCCTGTTTACTTCACCGAGCAGCGGTGTCATTGCAAAGCTGCTGTCGTTTGTGGGTATCACTTTTCCAAATGTTATGGGCAGTGCTTCAGCGTTTCCGACGGTGTTTGTGCTGTCAGAGGCCTGGCAGCACGTCGGTTGGGACAGTATTCTGTACATAGCGGCGCTCTCCGCAATCGATCCGGCACTTTATGAAGCCGCAACGATGGATGGAGCCTCCAAGTGGCAGAAGATGCTGCATATCGATATCCCTCTGCTGATGCCGACCGCAAGCATTATGTTCATCCTGCGGATGGGCAGCGTTATGAGCGTCGGTTTTGAAAAGGTTTATCTGCTTCAGAATCAGCTGAATATGGCTTCCAGCGAAATTATTTCTACTTATGTATATAAGATGGGATTGATCAGCAGCCAGTATAGTCTCTCTTCGGCAATCAACCTTTTTAACACGCTGATCAATCTGGTACTGCTGTTAAGTGTAAACTATATTACATCGAAGCTTCAGGGCACGTCGCTGATATAACGGAGGTCGGATATGAGTACAGGAATAAAACACAGAGCAGGTAAAATAAAAAAATCCAGAGAGGACAGGATATTTGATTTTTGTATCTATACGATCGCCGGTCTCCTGACGCTGATCGCTCTGTATCCGATCTATTTCGTGGTCATCGCTTCCTTCAGCGATCCCAAGGCAGTTTCGGCCGGAGATGTGGTACTGTTTGTATCCGGGTTTTCTCTGAAAGGATATAAGCATCTGCTGCAATATGCGGAGCTCTGGCGAGGATACCTGAATACGATCCTTTACGCACTGGTGGGTACGCTCATCTGCCTCGTGGTAAATATTCCGGCAGGCTATGCGCTTTCAAGAAAGGATCTTTACGGAAGGAAATGGTTCGTCATTTTTTACATGATACCGATGTTTTTTCAGGAGGACTGATTCCGACCTATATCAATATCCAGAAGCTTGGTCTTTACGATACCTTTTGGGTGATGGTGCTTCCGTTTTCAGTCATCACGTATTACATCATTGTGGCAAGAACATTTTTTACCACGGGACTTCCGGAAGATCTGTGGGAAGCGGCACAGATTGACGGAGCCAGCACGCTGCGGTATTTCTTCTCCGTTGTGCTCCCGCTTTCCAAAGCAATCCTGGCGGTGATCGCCCTCTGGTCGGCAGTAGGACAGTGGAACTCGTATTTCAACGCAATGATCTATCTGCGGAACAGCAATCTGCAGCCCCTGCAGCTTGTGCTGCGGAATATTCTGATCAATAATCAGACGGCAAGCTCCATGATGACGGGAACCGCGGCCTCTGAGGCGCGAGAATTGTCAGACCTGATCAAGTATGGCGCCATTGTGATCTCATCCGCGCCGATCATGTGTATGTATCCGTTTGTACAGAAGTATTTCAACCAGGGCGTAATGGTCGGCTCCCTGAAGGGCTGACAGGATAACCGGGCACAGACCGGAAATTACGGTTTGAAGCTATAGAAATCACATTTTGAAAGGAGAGCAGGTAATGAAAAAAGGAAGAAAGCAACTGAGTCTTTTGCTGGCGGCAGCAGTAGCGTCCGGCACCATCGCACCGGCGGTATTCGCGTCAGCGGAGGAGGAGCCGACTGTATTTCGGATTGCAACTGTCCGCTGGACGGATGCATGGCCGACCGAGTTCCTTCACGAAGGCATTATGGGGGAACTTGAGGAGAAGTACAATATCCGGATTGAATGGGACATCTATTACAACAGTGACTGGTCGGAACAGAAATCCCTGCTCCTGGCATCGGGCGATCTGCCTGACGCATTTCTGGGTTCCATCTGTCTGACATCCTCAGATATGGAGCAAAACAAAGAGAACTTTGTGGAATTGACCGATCTGATCGCAGAGAATATGCCGAACCTTTCCGCTATCTTTGAGTCCGACACGGATATGCTGGCATTGGCGCAGAATACGGACGGAGAGATCTACAGTCTGGTAAAGAAGCTTCCGCTGCGTGCGGCGACCGCAAACAACGCGTACATCAATCAGACCTGGCTGGATAACCTCGGACTGGAGGCACCGACGACTTATGAAGAACTGGAAACGGTGCTGGAAGCGTTCCTTAATGAGGACGCGGACGGGGATGGAGATCCGACCAACGAAATTCCGTATACCTATACCGGTACTCTGGACTATGACCTGAGGAACATCCTGCTCCCGTTTGGCACTCTTGTAAGCCGCGCAGGCAATTATATGGGGTTAAACGCGGACGGCGAAGCAGTATTTATGCCGGTAGAGGAGAATTATAAGGAAGCTGTGAAGTGGATGCATAATCTCTATGAGAAAGGCCTGATCGACGCGGAATACTTTACACAGGATTCTTCCATGTATTCCGCGAAGATTGCTGCTGAGGGCGGATCTCAGACCGGGCTGATGTTTGGCTGGACGGCAGATGCGGAAGCGGGCGTCAACGCCGGTGAGTTTACGATTCTGAAATCCCTTGCCGGTCCGGACGGAAACTGCTATGTAGAGTCTGATCCGACCTTCCTGGATATGTCCGACAGAGAACTGGTTATCACGAATTCCTGTGAGAATCCGGAACTCCTCCTTCAGTGGGCGGATGAGTTCTACACCGATCTTGTAACGCTGCAGACCTACTATGGTTCGATTCCGGAACAGATCTCAGACAACGGAGACGGCACCTATACGCTCCTTGAGCCGGAAGACGGTACTTCGCTGGATACCTCTGCATGGTCCTACTCCCTGCGTGACTTCGGCCCGAAGTATATGAGTGATGAATTTGCTGCGAATGTCATTCTGCCGACGACACAGGGCGACGGTGTGAAGCTGGCGGACGATGTGAATGCGGAATATGTGACAGATAACTTCCCGGTTGTCAGCTATACATCTGAGCAGACGGAGACCATGAATATCATCACCACGGATATCTATTCCTATGTAAGCACACAGTATGCGCACTGGGTAGTAGAGGGCGGCATTGATGAGGAATGGGATTCTTATCTGGAGCAGCTCAATGCGATGGGTCTGCAGGAACTGCTTACTATTCAGAGAGATGCTTATGACTATTATCTTTCCATCACGGGCTGAGCTCTTTCCCTGACAGAATAAATGGAGGCAGGCGCAGGACCTGTGTATAGCCGGAGTGTGCAGCAACGCTGCACATACTCCGGCTTTTGGGGTATATAAATACGGAGCATCCAGGGAGGGATATCCATGGAACGAAAAGCAAAGAAGAATCCTGTAAGCGTGAAAAACGTCATGGGGTACCTGCTGGGAGGATTTCTGTTCATGATACTGCTTATGATGGCGGTTATGATACGAAATATCCGGGAGGTGCGTGAAATCGCCTATGAGTGCATAGAGAATAAGACAGCCATCTATGTGGAACTGATCGGAAAAGACATCGACAATCTGTCTGCCGAACTGCTGGCTATGCTGGTCCGTGATAACAAAGAGCTGCTGGAGCTTCCGGATACGATTACTCCGCAGGAGAGCCGCTATTATAAGCTTCTCAAGGATATCAGAGATGATAATTTTACCAGAAAAACGGTATACGAGTATACTTACAGCTTTTTTGAATATGTGGATTCGGCGGATTTCCTGATTCTTGACAGCTCCGTATACTTCAGCACGAGCCGGATTCCTGCATCCGGTACGATGCTGAAGGAGAGGCTGAAGGAAGCGATAGAAGGCGCTCAGCAGGGAATCGTCTGGGACATGCTGAAAGCGGATGGAACCGCATATCTTTTTGGCTTCATACAACAGGACGGAAAAGCCGTCGGCTGTATGGCAAGCCTGGATGATATGTTTGCTGAGATTGATATTACCAATCTTGGATATGAGGGGATTCCTTTTTTTGAAAAAGACGGGCAGGTATATCTGGCTTCGGAAAATCAGGATCGTGAAGATATCATGAATCTGATCCGGGCTTCGGATCGCAGTGCACTGACCAATGATTATGCTTTTTATCGATACACTCTGAAAAGGGTGGGAAATCTTGAGATCCTGATCCTGTTTTCAAATGGTGTGCTGGACCGGATATCCGGTGTTCAGACTCTGCTGCTTCTGATCTATCTGATCCTCGTGGCTCTGGCTCTGTGGATCCTGGTGTATTTTTATCAACGGATACTAAAACCCATGCGGATGTTTGTCAGTGATCTGAAGAATCCGGAGAAGGAAAAGTTTTTGAACGATACCTCAAAGAAATCAGTCGTAGAGCTGGAATATGCAAGTGAAAAATTCCGTGAACAGTTCCGTGAACTGCAGTCTCTTCGTATTTCGCTCTATGAGCAGGAGCTGCAGGTGAAAAAGACGGAACTGGAATATATGCAGGAACAGATCCGGCCGCATTTTTATCTCAACTGTCTGAGTATCATTCAGGGAATGGCAGAAATGCACCAGGAGGAAGAGATCATGCGGATTACCGAGATCCTGTCAAACTATATGTGTTACGTAATGAATGACTCCTCCGCCTTTCGTTATGTCCGGGATGAAGTGCATCATATTCAGAATTATGTGGATATTCAGCAAATACGTAAGCCGGAAAAGTTTCGTTATGAGGTGATCGCGGAAGATAATGTCAGGGATGTCCAGATACCGCCGCTTATCCTGCAGCCGTTTGTGGAGAATTCCATCAGTCATGCGCTGCGGGCGGATTCCTGCATTGATATCACATTATATCTTACACTTGGGGAAAGCAACGGAGTCCCAATGCTCTATGTGACGATCTCTGATACCGGACCGGGGTTTCCGTCGGAAGTCCTGAACGCACTGAATTGTGATGAACCGATCATCTTTGACGGAAGAAAACATATCGGGATCGCGAATACCATCCGCAGGCTGGAGATAGTATATGGGGGAAAAGCAGGTGTGCGCTTAAGCAATATGGCTGAGCATTATGGAGCAGTAGTGGAGATCTCGATTCCTGTAGAAAGCGGGAAAAGATTATCGTAGTTGAGGACGTTGTGAAAAGGGGTCTCCTGTACCTCTGCGATGACGGCGGAACAGCAATCAGGAGACAGGAAAGGGAGAAACATGAGAATAACAGATGATTTATGGAACAGAAATCCGGTCGGACGGCCGGAAAATACCATTCAGGGAGAAACCTGGCGATTTACGCTCCTGACTGACCGGCTGATCCGCATGGAATATCAGGAAGACGGACAATTTGAGGATCGTCCGTCTCAGGTGGTGTGGAACCGGTATTTTGAGACAGTGCCGTATCGGGTGACGGAAAAAAAGCAGAGAATGATGCGGCGGGCGGCTTTGAACTTTATACGGAACGAATGCATGTGTCATATGATGGAATGCCGTTTTCCGGCAATGGCCTTTCCGTAAAGGCGGCCGGAGGACTGCATCCATACGGGACAGCGTGGCGATACGGAGATGCATCCGGAAACGGAACGCTTTTCGGGAATCTTGGAGGAACTGCCAGGACTCTGGACGAAGTAAACGGAGCATGTAAGCTGGAGGATGGTATTCTGTCTTTATCCGGATGTGCTCTTCTGAATGACAGTTCTTCTCTCGTTTTGACGAAAGATGGATGGATCGAACCGAGGAAGTGCGATGGTATTGACATGTATCTGTTTGTTTATGGCTGCGATTACAAAGAGGCGCTTCGGGATTTCTACCGCCTTACGGGAGAGACGCCGATGCTTCCGCGTTATGCGCTTGGCAACTGGTGGAGCCGCTATTATGCTTATTCAGAAGAGACCTATATGGCACTGATCCGCCGCTTCCAAAATGAAAGAATTCCATTTTCCGTGGCTGTGATCGATATGGACTGGCATCTGGTGGAAGACGTCGATTCAAAATACGGGAGCCCCTGGACCGGTTACACCTGGAACCGAAAGCTTTTTCCGGACCCGGAGCGTTTTCTTGCCTGGCTGCACGCACAGGGAATGCACACGACGCTAAATCTTCATCCAGCAGACGGCATTCGGGCCTATGAGGAGGCATATCCGGCCATGGCAAAGGCTCTTGGCACCGTCGATACCGAGCATGAGGAGGCAATTGATTTTGACATTACGGATCCCGGCTTTCTGGAGGCATATTTTGATTGTGTGCTGCACCCGGAGGAAGAAAAAGGCGTGGATTTCTGGTGGATCGACTGGCAGCAGGGGAATACAAGCCGCATACCCGGCCTCGATCCGCTCTGGATGCTGAACCACTATCATTTCCTTGACAGTGCCAGAGACGGCCGCCGGCCACTCACATTCTCCAGATATGCGGGTCCCGGTTCTCACCGTTATCCGGTCGGCTTTTCCGGAGACACGATCATGACCTGGGAATCCCTGCAGTTTCAGCCGTATTTTACCAGTACGGCCTCGAATATCGGTTACGGTTGGTGGAGTCATGACATCGGCGGACATATGCAGGGATACAAGGATGATGTGATGGCTGCCCGCTGGGTACAGTTCGGCGTTTTTTCTCCAATCAACCGACTGCATAGCTCCAAAAGTGAATTCAATGGAAAAGAGCCCTGGCGGTATTCGATGGAGATCCGGCAGGTGATGGCGGAATTTCTGCGGCTCCGGCATCAGATGATCCCATATCTGTATACGATGAATCACCGCGCTTATCAGGAGGGTCTTCCCCTGATTCTTCCGATGTACTATGAATATCCGAATGACTGTGGGGCGTATCGGGTAAAAAATCAGTATCTCTTTGGCTCGGAGCTGCTGGTCGTTCCGATCACAACACCGCAGATAGCGAACATACACAGGGGAAAGGAACGTGTGTGGCTGCCGAAAGGATACTATATCGACTTTTTTACCGGAATGATCTACCGTGGGGGACGGGAGCTCACGATGTACCGTAGCATCCATTCCATACCGGTACTGGCGAAAACCGGTGCGATCATCCCGATGACCGGAGAGATCATGGGCAGACAGGCTGAAAACAATCCTTCCACGCTCTGCATTTGCGTCTATGCGGGTGCTGACGGGACTTTCACGCTTTATGAGGATGACAATGAGACTGCTAACTACAGGAACGGCGATTGTGTGAAGACAGAGATGGCGCTGGACTGGGAGAACAGAACGTTCACGATCAGACCGGCCGCAGGGAATTTCTCGCTGATTCCGGAGAAAAGGACGTACGAGGTGTGTGTATACGGGGTGAAGACCCCTCCCTGCAGTACGATCTGTGTGGGCTATGAAGCGGCAGAAAGCTATGACACGGAAAAAGGATGTCTGCGGATCACGATTCCGGAGGTGCCGGTGAACGAAAGTCTCCTGATCCGATTGCCGGGTCTTGAGCTTCGTCCGAATGATGTGGTTCGGGAAGTGTTTCGGCTGCTGGATCAGGCAGAAATTTCATTCACGGATAAAGAACACGTCTATGATCTGGTGAAAAAGGAAGCTCCCACAGTTGCCAAAGTCGCTGAACTTTATACACTGGGCGTGGATCCGGACCTGGCGGGAGCTGTCGCGGAAATCCTGACAGCGGATGTGTAAGGGATGTGTAAGGGTATTGCTCATGTCGGATTCTTGCCAGAAACAGGTCTTGATATTTACAGACTTTTCACATCCGCAGAGCTATCTGTACTGTATGCCGCGGAGAATGTAAGCCTGGTCTCACAGGACAACATTGCTGTGGCGGCGGAAGCAGGCGAGCAGGAGCCGTTAAGCCGTCTCCTGCTCGATCGCAATATAGATCAAGTATAACACACAACAGAGAAAAATCCACCTCCATTGAGGCTGTTTTTTACAATTCAGGAGGCGTTTCTCCGCGCCTCAAGGGCTTCTGTCATTTCATCACGAATATTGTCCAGCTTATAAAAATAAGTAAGGATGGCGATGGCCGCACACAGTATGATGGGAACCCAGATAAAACAGATCTCAATATAGGAAAGAGCCTTTTCTGTCTGCATTTCATTTGCTACATAGCCGCCGCTTTTTAAAAAGGCGCCTATAATAAAACTGGTGAGGCCCATTCCGCCTTTTACAAAGAAACCCTGAACCGCGGCAATCAGTCCCGATACGCTTGCGTTTTTTGTGTATTCCGAATAATCAATAACGTCCGGCTGCATGCAGAATGTAATGCCGAAGATGCCATAAATGCCAAGACCTGTGATGCAGAGTCCCAGAAGCAGGCAGAACGCGTTGCTTTGTCCGGCAAAGATCACAAGATCTCCTGCCACGTACAGTGCAGCGCTGAAAAGCATCAGGCTCCGTTTGCTGAAATGTTTCTCCAGTTCCGGAAGCAGCAGAAGCATGGGAAGGCCGGAGAGAATGCCAAGAAGGCCGACCAGAGATAACCAGTTTTCTCTGCCAAGGTTGTATTTAAAATAATAGATAACGGTCGTACTTCTGACAACATATAGAGAAAAATAAAAGAAATTCAGCAGAAACAGGATCCATGCCTGTCCGGTAAGTCCTTTGAAATCTTCTCTCAGCGAAGTATGCTTCTGACTGACCGTCGGCTGCACCACCTCTTTTGTGCACGCGAAGGTTACAAAGAAAATCAGCATCGCTGCTACACCGTAAATGGACATGGTGATGAGATACCCGCGCGCATCATTTCCCTTTCCGAAAAATTTCACCAGAGGAGATGTGATCGTCATAACGATCGCAGTGCCGGCCATGGCACAGACCATTCGTGTAGATACGAGAATGTCCCGTTCATGTACATCAGACGTCAGACGCGGGACAATCGTATTAAGCGGGATGTTGACTACGGTGTACGCTGTACAAAGCAGACAGTAAGTGATATAGGCCCAGATCAGTTTGCCTGTGCTTCCAAAATCAGGAATCATAAAAGTCAGCACGGTAAAAATCGCAAATGGAACTGCACCGATCACAAAATAGGGGCGTCCCTGTCCCCATCTGGTATGCGTCCGGTCAACAAGGAGTCCCATACCTGTATCTGTAAACGCATCGATAAATTTTGTGACCAGCATCATGGTCCCGGCCGCAGCCGCTGAAATTCCAAATACATCCGTATAAAAGACCATCAGATAAGAGACCATTGTACTGAACACCAGATTGCATCCGAGATCTCCGATGCCATATCCGATTCTTTTCCCCCATTTATTCATCATATCGTCTTCTCCTGTATTAAAAACATGTAAACGCGCCGTCAATAATAAAATCAGAACCCGTAGTAAATGTACTGGTATCTCCGGCCAGATAGACGCAGATGGATTCCAGTTCTTCCGGCTTTCCCATTCTGCCGAGCGGAGCCATGGCATTCCACTGCTCAATCAGCGGGACAAGGGTCGGCGAGTTCAGAGTAAGCTCTGTCCCGATGTATCCCGGGCTGATACTGTTTACCCGAACGCCTCTTTTCGCCCATTCGACAGCCAGGGATTTTGTCAGTTGAATCACACCGGCTTTTGAAGCGTTGTATGCGCTTTGGGGCTGCGGAACATTGACAATGTGAGCCGACATCGACGCTGTGTTAATAATAGAACCGCCTCCGTGCTTCAGCATATATCTGCCTGCTGCGATGTCTGTGAGAAAAATACCGTTCAGGTTGATATTAATGACCTTCAGCCATTGTTCATATGTCATTTCCTCTGCCGGAGCGTTAATGCAGATACCTGCATTGTTATGGCAGAAATCAATGCCGCCAAGCTCCCGTACAACCTGTTCTACCATGTCCTCTACCTGCTCTTTGTCTGTGCAGTCGGTACGGATCGCGATCACCCTGCGCCCGGTCTGCTCTGCAATCTCTTTTGCGGTCTTTTCTGCCTCTGCAAGATCAAGATCCACGATAGCGACATCCGCTCCTGCTTCCGCGAAAGCTGTAGCTGTGCACTTGCCGATACCGCGTGCCGCGCCTGTCACAAATCCCTTTTTACCGTCCAGTCTCATCTTTTCGATAATACCCATGTCTGTTCCTCCTGTTTTTTGAAAAATAGTTTTGTAAAAACGATTTACTAAATACATTTACATAATAGGAGTTTTACGATGATTCGTCAATATGGGAAAAATTACAAAATATAAAGAAGAATTTTGTATGAATTGCACAATTATATTCGGATGATCCTATGTTATAATCAATTTCGTAAAATGATTTTTTAAAATTGCCAGGAGGAAACAACATGGAAGACAGCATTACACCCGGACGGATCAAACAGAACAATCAAAATCTGATTTATCATTATTTGTATGCCAATGAGGCTGTCTCTCAGCAGGATATCTGCTTTTCTCTTCACCTGAGCCGCCCGACAGTTACCAGCAATCTGGCTGAACTGGAAAGCAAAGGGCTGATCTGTAAAAGCGGGCGCATCAATACCGAATATGTTGGACGGAAAGCTGTCGCATACAGGATTGTCCCGGACTACCGTGTCAGTGTGGGGGTAGAGATTCTTGAAAAAGAAATAAAAATAATTGCAGTAGATCTGTATGGAAAGAAAATAGATCGAATGATATATGAAATACTTTATTCAGGCAGTGAAGCCTATTGTAAGGAAGTGAGCGATCAGATTCAGCATTTTCTTCAGTCCCTTCAGCTGAGGCAGGAACAGATTCTGGGTGTTGGCTTTGCGCTGCAGGGTCTCATTTCTCCCGATGGGGAGCGTGTCATATACGGGAAAATACTGAACTGCACCGGTTTGTCAGTTGAAGCGTTTCGCAAGTATCTTCCTTATCCGTGTACTTTTATCCACGACGCGGACAGTGCGGCCGTGGCAGAGTTGTGGGCTTCGCCGGGGCTGAAAGATGGAGTATATCTGTCTGTCAGCAGGCATCTTGGCGCGGCCATCATCCGCAATGGGAAAATACTGACCGGCAAACACGGCCACAATGCCACGGTTGAACATATTCAGATGAAAGCGGATGGTGCCGTCTGTTATTGCGGGAAAAGAGGCTGTATGGAAACGCTGTGCTCGCTTGACGCACTTTTACGTGGGGATGAAACGCCGGATACTTTTTTTGTAAATCTGCGCGCGGGGACAGACGACCATCAGCAGCGCTGGAACAAATTTCTGAGCGATCTGGCTTCAGCAATCAACATGATTCATCTGGTATATGATACGGATTTTGTGATCGGCGGCTATCTGGCTCCTTACCTTCGGGAGGACGACATTACGTTCCTGTATCAGAAGATCCGGCAGATGACTCCGTTCACTGAGGAGGATGACTTTCTGTCTGTAAGCAAAATGCCGGAACATAATATTACCATAGGAGCGGCATTGCCGTACATTCAGAAATTTCTGGCATGAAACGAGAACTCCCGGAACGTGAAGTTTGAATAAATTCGGTTCAGTTCCATTCCTTTGCCAACAGGAAGTCGCGGATATTGCGGTGCCGGATTCCATCCCGGCTCATATCCAGTTCATCCATCGTGACAACATATTTTGGAAAATTATCACGGATGTTCGCGTATGCTCCGAATTCACGCTGGACGGTCTCCTCTGAGGCCAGCAGATAGGAAACCTGGATATACAGCTTTTCCCCCTGATCTTCACAAACGAAATCAATCTCTTTGCCGGAGACCTTGCCAACGGTAACGGAATAACCGCGGCGCATCAGCTCCATATACACGATATTTTCAAGGATAAGGTTGATGTCTTTCATGTTGCCGCCAAACACTGCTTCGCGGACACCGTGATCAGCGATATAGTATTTTTCGTTGACCGTCAGTATCTTCTTTCCCTGAAGATCCTGACGCTTCACCGGGTAGAACAGGAACGCATCGGAACAGGCTTTTATATAGTTGAGTACAGTTTCCGGAGAGATGGAACGGCCTTCACTTTTCATGTATCTGGAGATAGCTGTGGAAGAAAAAGTGGTACCGATATTGGCGGTGATATAGGCAATGATCCTCTCCAGCATATCTACATCACGGATGTTGTTGCGTCTGATAATGTCTTTCAGCTCCACAGAATTAAATAAATCACGCAAATATTGACGGCTGGCGGATTCATCATAGCGAAGGTTGCCAAGATACGGCATGCCTCCCAGTGTCAGATATCCGGAAAAACACTGTCTGTCATCTGCTTCCGGAAATATGGTGCGGTACAGTTCCGTGAATTCTCTGAATGAGAACGGGTAAATGACAAATTCTACGTACCGTCCGGCAAGATAGGTGGCAAGCTCGCCGGAAAGCAGTCTGGCATTGGAACCGGTAATATAGATATCACAATCCAGCTCTACACGGAAAGAGTTGATACATTTTTCCCAGTCAGAAACCTCCTGTATCTCATCAAAAAACAAATAGACCTTGCCGCTGATCTCAGCCGCTCTTCGTAAAATCTCTTCATGCAAAGATGCGGCAGTACAAAGATGCGCATTGCTCATGTTTTCAAAATTCAGAGAAATAAACTGTCCCGGGTCAATCCCTTCGTCAGTAAGCTCTTCCTGAATCAGAGTCAGCATGACAGACTTGCCGCTGCGGCGGATGCCTGTCAGGACCTTGATCAGGTCATTTCCGATAAATGGACGGATACGGCTCATATAAGTTTCACGTTTAATCATACAGATCAGCCCCCTTACTAAACCTGAGCCTATGATATCACAGGTGTACCTGATATTCAAGGATGAAAAATGATTTTTGTAAGATATAACTGATAAAGTACAAAAATCGACAAAATCAGGCAGATAGAATGAATTCGCGACATATCAGACGCCGCTTTGGAACGGGTTTCTGTAAAAAAAAGAAACCTTACTGAAAAAAACGCTACTGCAAAAAAATCTGATTTGTAGCAGAATATAGGCAATCAGACTGGAAAAAACGCAAAGTTAACCCGTATTTCTGCATCACCTCAGCGAACGGACTCCGCCCTAAATCAGAGGAATTCAGATCAGATTCACGGATGACAGCATCTGAAAAAACAGCACAACAAAAGGCAAAATTTTACAAAACGGACAGTGGGAAAGAACCGCCCGGATCTTCCGACGTCCTGGACGAATTACATCGGGGTGGAAGATATGTGTGCGGTGGTGAATCACACGGCGGGAGGTTATGTCTTCTATAAGACCCCGCAGTACCACAGGATCACCCGGGGAAATACGCCAGTCTTGTGCTATTGGATGAGGAGCTTTCCCTTCGCGAAGTGTATATTCATGGGCATCAATCCGTGTACTTTTATCCATGATGCGGACAGTGCGGCCGTGGCAGAGTTGTGGGCTTCGCCGGGGCTGAAAGATGGAGTATATCTGTCTGTCAGCAGGCATCTTGGCGCGGCCATCATCCGCAATGGGAAAATACTGACCGGCAAACACGGCCACAATGCCACGGTTGAACATATTCAGATGAAAGCGGATGGTGCCGTCTGTTATTGCGGGAAAAGAGGCTGTATGGAAACGCTGTGCTCGCTTGACGCACTTTTACGTGGGGATGAAACGCCGGATACTTTTTTTGTAAATCTGCGCGCGGGGACAGACGACCATCAGCAGCGCTGGAACAAATTTCTGAGCGATCTGGCTTCAGCAATCAACATGATTCATCTGGTATATGATACGGATTTTGTGATCGGCGGCTATCTGGCTCCTTACCTTCGGGAGGACGACATTACGTTCCTGTATCAGAAGATCCGGCAGATGACTCCGTTCACTGAGGAGGATGACTTTCTGTCTGTAAGCAAAATGCCGGAACATAATATTACCATAGGAGCGGCATTGCCGTACATTCAGGGATTCCTGGCATGACAGTATATGAAAAAGCATCACAACGAATGTGAATGCCGGTGAGGCACTTTGAAGTGAATATTAAAAATGACACTTTAAGGGAAAAAATAGCACCGAATCAAAATCGGCATTTTGTTATCATGAGAAAAGAGTGAGAATCATGCGCGTCTGTGTGCATCGATTATCAAAAAGGAAGAGGGAAGATGAACGGATACAGGATGGTCATCGCAGATGATGAAAAAATGATCCGGGACGGTCTGGCCGGTATGAAACGGGACAGGCAGCAGATTGAAGTTGTCGGTGTAGCCAGAAACGGACTGGAAGCACAGGAATATATCGATGGAATGGAATTTGACATTCTGCTGACGGATATCAAAATGCCCGGAATGGGCGGAGTGGAGCTGGCAAAAAATCTGCAAAATACGAATGCTTCCGCGAAGACGATCCTGCTGAGCGGCTACGGGGAGTTTTCTCTTGCGCAGCAGGCGATCGGCTGCGGTGTGTTTGACTATATTTTAAAACCCTCCACGCCGGCTCAGATTTTTGACAGCGTAAAAAGAGCCTGCGAAGCGATCGATCAGGAACGGCAGTCGAAGCGGTATGTACGGAATCTGGAGCAGAAGGTGGATGGATACCGGGAAGTACTGGGCGTCAGAGAAGTGGTGGAGGATACGGATAAATCAGCGAATATCCATGACATGCTTTCCTATATTTATGCTCATTACGCAGAGAACCTTACACTTTCTCAGCTGGCGGAGCAATTCTATTTCAGTCCGGTCTATATGAGCTCTTATATCAAACGGCATACCGGGCATACATTTCTGGAGATCCTGACTTCTGTGCGGATGTTTCACACGGCGCGGCTGCTGAGGGATACATCGCTGAGAAACCGGGAGATTGGAATGCGAGTCGGTATCCAGGACGAGCGTTATCTGGGTCAGGTGTTTAAGAAAACGTTTGGAGTGACACCCTATGAATATCGAAAGCAGACGTCGGACCCGGCCGGGAGACCGGACGGCATGGAGACACTGGAGAGCTATATGCGAAAGAATATAAAAGTATAAAGAAAGAGTGCGGAGGGAGAGGCCGAAAAAGAGAACCGGGGGTTTTCCTGTATGTTGAAAAAAATGATTCAGGGTCTTACAGCCATGCCGAAACAAGTGTCCGGATGGTTTCGGAAAAAGGGACAGGGCTTCAGTTTCAGTAAAAAGCTGATTCTGATCTATCTGGCTGTCATTCTGGTCTCCGTCATAGGCAGTTCCCTGCTCTTCTATGTGTTTTCCGCGAAAGCCATGCGGGAAAAAACCTGTGACTATCTGAAAAACCTGGCTTCCGTGACGATGTCCAAGGTGGAATTATCCGTTGAGAATGTAGAAAATACCGCATTTTACATTTCAGGAAATGAACAGATGCAGAGCCTGCTTTATCGGAATTACGATGAGGACGACCGTATTTCCAGATATCAACAGTACAATGATGTCTGTGACCTGCTCTCTTATTATGTCTTTCTTTCTCAGGAAATCGCTTCCATATACATTAACGCGACAGACGGACAGAGTTACAGCTACACAAAATTTAACCGGGCTCCGCCGGATGAAGAACTGTGGAATGAGGAACGGGAATGGATTTGTACGGATGGACACATTTATCTGCGCAGGAAAATGTATCGTTTTGAGGATCAGACTCTTCTGGGGACGATGCTGATCGATGTGCAGCCGACGGTATTCTATGATATTGTCAAAGACATTTCCTATGATGCGGGCAGCATCGTGTATATCACAGATCAGGAAGGCAGCATCGTATCCGGTCAGAACACCGAGATGACGGGACAGGCGTTTTCCGATGTGCTTCCGGTGAGAGATGACGGTGAGACGTTTGAAACAGTTGTCATGGACGGGAGCAGGTATGTCTTCTACACCGGCTGTGAGATCGCAAATGGCTGGCGACTGGTACTGGCGGTTCCGGAATCGTACTTTCTGTCGGATATTCAGAAGCTGCAGATTCATATGGCCATTCTGCTGACAGTGACCTGCCTGCTGGCTGTCGGGCTGGTTGTGGCTGCGGGAAAAGGGATTACACGGCCGATCACCAGTCTCTCCGACGCCATGAAACGCTTTGGACAGGGAGATTTCGAAGTGAGCTGCGAAGCAGAGGGAGAGGATGAGATTGCCGTTCTGGCGAACAGTTTTAACCAGATGGTGAATGATATCCGCACCCTGATCGATGAGGCATATGAGCAGGAAATGATGCAGCAGGAGATTGAAATGAAATCTCTCCAGATGCAGATCAATCCGCATTTTCTGTACAATACGCTGGATACGATCAACTGGATCGCGCGGCTGAACGGAGTGGATCAGATCGGAGATCTTACATACTCTCTGGGTAATCTGATGCGCTACTCCCTTTCCAAAAAGGATTTTGTGACAATCGATGAGGAGCTGAAGAACCTCAGGGATTATGTGGAAATACAGAATGTGCGCTATGGGGATCGTATGACGGTCTCTTATGAGGCGGATCCGGAACTGCTGGATACTTATGTGCCCAAGCTTCTGCTGCAGCCGATCCTGGAGAACGCGATCATCCATGGGGTGGAGGACAAAATCGAGCCCGCGCTGATACAGATCCGTATTTATCATGAAGAGGATGACCTGTATATGGTAGTCGAGGATGATGGCGTCGGAATGTCACAGGAGGCGATCGAAGGGCTTCTGGACCTGCATCCGGCTAATTCCATGAATCAAACGGTTTGGCACGGTTCTGCGGAGCCGGTGAAGTCCGGAGAGACACAGGCTCAGATACAGAACCGTTCTGTTCTGAAAGATCAGAAGGGAACTTCCCATACACACACATCGATCGGCGTCAACAATGTCAACCGTCGGATCCAGAAGGTCTTTGGGCCGTCCTGCGGCCTGCAGATCCAGAGCCAGCTCGGATCCGGGACGAAGGTAACGCTGCGGATGCGGATCATGCGGCAGCCGCCGGATATGCGGCTGGAATACTACAGCGGATGATGCTGACAGATGATCCCTGTGCTTCACACTGCCATGGAGCATCTTAAAAATTTCAACATTCCTCTTAAGAGTCTTTGTACACGGAGCTTTGGATTTTTTCTATAATCAGACCATACAAAACAACCGAACGGGCGGCGAAGCCCGGGCAAAAGAAGGAGGTTCTTATGAAAAGAAAGGCATTAGCAATTGCACTGACGGCAGCCATGGCAATGGGACTTGTGTCATCGGTTCCGGTGATGGCGGAAGAGGAGCAGGTGACGATCAAAGTATTTTCCAATCTTCCGGATCGGACGAGCGGTCAGGGACTGATTGAGCAGACTCTGTTTGACATGTATATGGAAGAGAATCCGAATGTCACGATCGAGGTCGAGGCGCTGGATGATGAGAGCTACAAGACCAAGTTCAAGGCATATGCTTCGGGAAGCAGCATGCCGGATCTGGTAAATGTGTGGGGCCAGCCGGCGTTTATCAGTGAGGTGATAGACGCCGGACTGCTGGCAGAGCTGAACGAGGAGGATTACGCGGATTACAATTTCCTGGATGGTTCGCTGAACGGATTTTCACAGGACGGGAAGCTGTATGGCCTCGCAAGAAATACGGATGTCATGGGCTTCTACTATAATAAGGCGATCTTCGAGGAATGCGGAGTGGAAGTACCGACGACCTGGGATGAGCTGATCGGCGCGGTGCAGACGATTACGGATGCGGGATACATCGCCATCTCTATGGACGGCTCCGACAAGTATCCGATCGCGATCCTGATTGAAGATATTTATCAGAAGATCGCGGGGGGCGCGGATACCTATAGCAATGCGGTGGCAGCGGTGGAATCCGGCAGCTATGATGAGAACTGGACACAGGCGGCGCAGATGGTTGTGGATCTGGTTGAAGCGGGCGGCTTCCAGACCGGATTTGAGACCACGGATTACGGCACAGCCCTGAACCTGTTTACAAATGGCCAGGCAGCCATGTATTACATGGGCAGCTGGGAAATGTCCATGGCGACCAATGAAGACATTGATGAAGAGACAAGAAATAACATCAGCGTATTTACCATGCCGCTGGTAGACGGCGGGACCGGTACGGCGACAGAGATCTGTGCCTGGAACGGCGGCGGATATTCCGTGACGGCAAACTCGGAAGTGAAGGATGAAGCGATCGCCCTTCTGAACTACATGTTTGAGCCGGATCACTGGTCAAAGCTGGCGTGGGAGAACGGTGTATGTATGTCCGCACAGAACTTCAGCGACTATCTGACCGGAGAAGAGACCTCCCTGCAGCTTGAATGGATCGACATCGTAAGCGGATCGACCAGCGTTTCCGGTACTCCGATCAACGATCTGGGCACAAGTGAGTTCAAGACAGTGTGCGAGGATTCCTGTGTAGAGCTGGCGATCGGCAGCCTTTCGGTAGAAGAATTCTACAGCGCGCTCGCGGCTCTTGCACAGTAAGCCGCTTCTCAGAAAAGATACGGAAAGAACCGGCTGCAGAATCCAGGAAAAATGCGCGATCGGCAGGTCACCATGCGATCGGGCAGGAGAAATCGGATAGGGGGAGTTACCTGTGTGAATAAAAAACAGGGGGGAGAGGCGCTCCCTCCTGATTTTTTTCCCAAACGTCTGCAGCGTTACGGAACCATATGCCGCCGACTGCCAGAAATCGAATGCCGGTATGCATGCGGACACCGTGGCGGCAGTAACATCACGGAGCTTGGGTCGTAACATCGTTTTTATATTCCAATGGAAGGAGGAGAACATGAAGAAACTATACAGCAACAAGCGCGTTATTTTTTCACTTGTAGCGCCGGGCTTATTTATGTTTACCGTAGCCATACTTGCGCCGATTCTTCTGAGTATATATTACAGCTTTACAAATTATTCCGGTATCGGGGATTACTGGTTTATCGGTATCGAGAATTATACGGCGCTGTTTCACGATTCGGTATTCTGGAGAGCCTTAAAGAATTCCCTGTTCCTGGCGATCGGATTTATCTGTATTCAGCATCCGCTTGCGGTCTTTGTGGCGGTAAAGCTGGATAAGCTGCAGGGAAAAGCAGAAGGTATTTTCCGCTGCATTTACTTTATCCCAAATGTCATTTCAGTAGCGGTCATTGCTTATCTGTGGAAGTTTATCTACAATCCGAACTTCGGTCTTCTGCAGAAGATCCTGGAATTCTTCGGTTATAAGGGCACCATCAACCCGCTCGGCTCCGGGACGGCGATCTGGGCGGTGCTTGTCGTTCTGATCTGGCATGGCTTCGGCTGGGGAATGCTGATCTATTATACCGGTGTAAAGAACATTGACCCGATCCTCTATGAAGCTGCGGCGATCGACGGCGCATCCGGGACATCGACCTTTTTCCGGGTTACGCTGCCGCTGATGAAGCCGGTCATCCAGGTGAATGTTACCATGGCGATCATCTCCGCGCTGAAACAGATGGAGACGGTATATCTGCTTACGGACGGCGGACCCGGCAATGAGACGCAGTTTATGGCGAGCTATCTGTACAAACAGGCGTTCAGCTCCTACAAATACGGCTACGGAAATGCGATCAGCGTTATTTTTATCCTGATCTGTCTGCTGGCGAACCTGATCCTGCAAAAAGTATTTCAGGAAAAAGAAGCATAGGAGGTGTATAAAGTGAACAGTGTTTTATCGAAACAATCCCGGACCAAAAGAAGGATCTGGATCCTTGTATTCTCGGTGATCGCGTTTGTCCAGCTGTTTCCTCTGATCTGGCTGGTTGACTTTTCTCTCTGCAAAAGCAATGAGCTCTTTACGAGCGGGATCCTGGTCTGGCCGGAGGAGATTCAGTGGAAGAATTACATTCTTGCATTCCGCGACGGCCATTTCCTGCATTACCTCGGGAACAGCCTGCTGATCAATACCCTGGCGGTCGTTCTGGTCGTTCTTATCTCGATCATGGCTTCGTTTGCCTGTACACGTATGCACTGGAAGCTGAAGAATGTGGTAGCAGTGATCATGGTGATGGGAATGATGATACCGATTCATGCGACGTTGCTGCCTAACTACGTGATCTATGACCGGCTGAAGCTCACCGATACGATCTGGGCTCTTTTGATTCCCTATGTCGCGTTTTCCCTGCCGCAGGGCTATTTCCTGACGTCGGGCTTTATGGCTTCCGTGCCGAAGGAACTGGAGGAGGCGGCTCTGATTGACGGCTGCGGCGTATACCGTGTCGTATTTACGATCATCATGCCGCTGCTGCGGCCTTCCATCTCCACCGTGGTGATCATGACCTACCTGAACAACTGGAATGAATTCATGATGGCGACGACCTATTTAAGCAGCGACAAGTGGAAAACACTTCCGTTCTGTATTCTGGAATTTACCGGACAGTACTCGTCCAATTATGCGGTGCAGTTCGCGGTCATGGCACTCTCGGCGGCTCCCGCGCTGATCGTGTATATATTCCTGAACAAATACATCACGAAGGGCGTGGCGCTGGGCGCGGTAAAGGGCTGATTTTTCTCCCACGCGGTCTGGTGCCGGAGCGAAATAAGCTGCTGTAAAAAAGAAACCTTACTGAAAAAAAGGAACTGCAATCCGGGTTCCTTTTTTTGTATGATAGTAACTATTCAGGACAGTACTTCGCACTTGCTGCGAAGTACGTAAGAAGAAGTAGATTGTATGGGGAAAAGCCCCATCGCGCAGCGATTTTAAATGGGCTTTTCCCTCGTAACTGTGAAGGTACTGAACAGTTACGTATGATAATGATGAAAACAGGAAAGCGAGGGAAAACGCATGAAAATGAATTGCTATATCACAAACGAGGCAAAAAAAGAATACTGGAAAGAAGTGAGCGTTTCAGAGCCGGGAGAATCCCGGGATCACATGCATGTGGTGAACCTGTATCCGAAATTTCAGCGGCAGACAATCGAGGGCTTCGGAGGCGCGTTTACCGAGGCGGCGGCCTCCACTTTCGCGAAGCTTCCGGCAGAAGCGCAGGAAGAAATACTGGAGGCGTATTTTGGAGAGAGCGGCCTTCGCTACAACATGGGACGATGCACGATCCACAGCTGCGACTTTGGTATGGGAAATTATACATATGTAGAGGAAGGTGATGAGACGCTCGGAACCTTCAGTATAGAGCATGACAGGAGCCAGATCCTGCCTCTGATCAGGAGAGCGATGGGGAAAGCATCGGAGGAGATGCTCTTTATGGCGGCCCCCTGGTCGCCGCCCGCGTACATGAAGACAAATGGAGAGATGAACCATGGCGGTAAGCTGAAAGAGGAATACCGCGCTCTCTGGGCTGAATATATGACCCGATTCCTTCAGGCTTACCGGGACGAAGGCATCGACGTAAAGTATGTTACGGTACAGAACGAACCGGATGCTGTGCAGACATGGGATTCCTGCATCTATTCGGCGAAGGAAGAGGGCATTTTTGCAGTGGAATTCCTCGCGTCTGCGTTTCAGAAGGCCGACCTGCATGATGTAGAAATCTTTGTCTGGGATCACAATAAGGAAATGGCTTTTGAAAGGGCGGACGAAACCCTGTCTGTTCCGGGCGCCAGGGAAGCGGTAGATGGGATAGCCGTGCACTGGTATACCGGCGACCATTTTGACGCGCTGCGCCTGATCCGCGAAAAATACCCGGACAAAAGGATTTTCTTTACGGAAGGCTGCGTAGAGTATTCCCGTTTTGCGGATTCCAACGAAGTGCAGAAAGCCGAGATGTACGCGCATGACATGGCGGGTAATTTAAGTGCCGGAGTGGAAGCCGAGCTGGACTGGAATCTCATCCTGGATGAAAAGGGTGGGCCGAATCATGTCGGGAATTACTGCGCGGCGCCCATCATGTGCGATACCGTGACAGGCAAGGTGGAAAAGCGCTTAAGCTATTATTACATCGGCCATTTCAGCCGCTATATCCGACGCGGCGCAAAAGCGATCACCACGACGTCGTATACGGATAAAATTGATGTGGCTGCCTTTGTAAACCCGGACGGGGAGCGGGTGACAGTCCTTTTGAACAAATCGGGCGAAGATCTGGAAATCACCCTGCGCGAAGACGGAAGAGGAACCGCGGTGGCGCTGCCTGCGCATTCCATAGCGACGGTAACTGCCAGTTGACACAAGTTTTGGGATAGCGTATGATAATGGCTAATGATCAGATGAAATTCACCGCAGTCGGGCATGAATTGAAATAGAAGGTAACTGTTCAGTACCTTCACAGTTACAACAAACGATGCTGCCCGAAGCTGCGGACAGAACAGGAAAGGAACGAAAGACATGGCAGGAAAGCTGTATGGGGTCGGCGTGGGACCGGGAGATCCCAAAATGATGACCTATCTGGCGGTGGAGACGATTGAGAACTGTCAGGTGCTGGCGGTACCGGCGGATGGTAAGGAGTCCGCAGTGAGTTATAAGATTGCGGCTGGAATAGTAAAAGGACTGGATGAGAAAGAATGTCTGAATCTGGTGACGCCGATGACAAAGGATAAGGCAGTATTAAATGCGGCTTATGAGAAAGCGGCGGAGCAGATTATCGAATATCTGGAGCAGGGGAAGGACGTCGCCTATCTGACTCTGGGCGACCCGACCATTTACTGTACTTATATTTATGTTCACCGGATTGTGAAGGCTCGCGGCTATCAGACGGAGATCATCAACGGCGTGCCGTCTTTCTGTGCGGTGAGCGCGAAGCTCGGCGACAGTCTGGCGGATCGCTCGGAGCAGCTTCATATTATCCCGTCCACCTATGAAATTGAGGACGCGCTGGAGCTTCCGGGGACGAAGGTGCTGATGAAGGCGGCCTCCAAGATGCCGCTTGTAAAAAAGACTCTGCGCGAAAAGAATCTGAAAGGCATGATGATCGAAAACTGCGGGATGGATTCGGAGAAGTGCTACATGGACGTGGAAGAAATCCCGGATCAGCCCAGCTATTATTCGGTGATCGTGGTAAGAGAAAACGCGGATGCTGCAAATAACCCGGTGAATGTGAATGCAGCACATAATTGAGAAGATGTGGCCACATCGTCCGCTTTTATGAATTCCGGGCGGGATAAAATCTATGATTGAACTGAAAAATCTGACAAAAAAATATGACGAATTTCTGGCGGTCGACCACCTGAACCTGCGGATTGAGACAGGCGAGTTTTTTGGTCTCCTGGGGCCGAACGGCGCGGGAAAAACGACAACGATCGGCATGATGTCCACGCTGCTTTTGCCGACCGAAGGGGAAGTTCTCATCGACGGGGAGCCGTTGACCCGCCAGAACGCGCGCCTGAAGCGGAAAATCAGCCTGATCACGCAGGAATATTCCATGCGGCAGGATATGACGATGGACGAGATCATGGAGTATCAGGGGCGCCTGTATTATATGCCGAAGAAAAAAATTCGGGAGCGTTCGGAAGAACTTCTGGAATTCTGCGGCCTGATCGACTACCGCAGGCGTACGGTGCGTAAGCTCTCCGGCGGCATGAAGCGCAAACTGATGGTCTGCCGCGCCCTTCTGACGGAGCCGGAGATCCTGCTTCTGGATGAGCCGACCGCAGGGATGGATGCGCTGGCGCGGCGGCAGATGTGGAATCTGTTGAAAAAGCTGAACGGGCAGAAGCTGACGATCCTTCTGACAACCCATTACATGGAGGAGGCGGAAAGCCTCTGCGGCAGAGTCGCCATGATGCTCGAGGGAAAGCTGGAGGAGGCGGATACGCCCAGGCACATGATCGACGTTCTGGGGCGCTATGCGGTGGATCAGACAACAGAGGATGGGATCGAGAGCCGCTTCTTTGAAAAAAGAGAGGATGCGATTGCGTATCTTTCGGGTTTAAGCGGGGAATCTGCTCTTCGGAATACGACGTTGGAGGATGTGTTCGTGCGCCGCGCTGCGAACTGAAAGGATTCTCCTTTCCTGCAGCAGAGAATCACAAGGTTCAATGTGCAGCTGTGCTGCGGGTAAAATGGAATTGTGATAACTATTCAGGACAGTACCTCGCACTTGCTGCGAGGTACGTATGAAAACGTATATTTTACAGGAAAAAGTCCCATCGCGCAGCGATTTTAAATGGACTTTTTCCCGTAACTGTGAAGGTACTGAACAGTTACGAATTGTGATAAAAATGACAGCAACAGCAGCGAAAGTCATGACAGAAGGCATACAAGTATGGGAATTGTAACGGTATTATGGGAAAAATGGGTGGAATTCCGCCGGGATTTTTACAAGATCACGCTGGCGGCGATGATCGCCCCTTTGATGTATATTCTGGTATTCGGCCTCGGGGTGCAGACGTTCTCCCACGGCGAATCCTATCTGGAATTCCTGATTCCGGGCGTGGTCGCACTGACGACGATGAACGGGAGTTTCAACGCGATTGCGCAGAATTTAAATGTACAGCGGTTATATGAAAAAGCATTTGATCAGGTCATGATCTCGCCGACGCCGCTGTGGCAGTTTGTGGCGGGACAGATCATCGGCGGCAGTCTGCGCGGCGTGTATGCGGGCAGTGTGATCATCCTTCTGATCCTCCCAATCGGGACGGGCCTGCGCTTTACCGGCTGGTCTTTTCTGATCATGTTTTTAAACGGCGCCGTATTTTCCACGATTGGTCTGGTCGTATCCTTTATTGCGACGAATCATGCGGATGTGCCTCGTTTTTCCAATTATGTGATCATGCCGATGTCCTACCTGTGCAACACCTTTTTTTCCACAGACAGTATGCCGAACGGGCTGCGTCAGGTGGTCGGAGCTCTGCCGCTGTCGCAGACAAGCAGCATGCTGCGTGCCATTGCAGCCGGAGAAGCCTGGTCGTATACGGGGATTCTGGTGCTGCTGATTTATCTGCTGGTGTTTGGGGCGGCAACGTCGTGGTTTTTATATAAAAAGAAGAATCTCTGATCAGACACGGATGGAGGCAAAGAAAGACAGATGGTGGCACGAAAAATAACAGAGACGCAGGGAAGAACGGCGGCACGGGGAAAACAGTACCTGTTGTCAGTTTCGGGACTGCTGATCTTTTCATTGTTTTTTTCTTTAGTGATATTTCGGACTTCTCAAGCGTCTGAGCAGATCGCGGACGGTGAATACGCGATAGAAGTCACCATGACCGGCGGCAGCGGAAAGGCAAGCATCGAGTCGCCCACGCTTCTGACTGTGGAGGACGGGCAGCTTTACGCGCGCATTACCTGGAGCAGTTCGAACTATGATTATATGATCGTTGACGGGGAAAAATATCTGAACCAGAGCGAAGAAGATGCCAATTCCTCGTTTACTATTCCGGTATCCGATCTGGACGTGGATATCACGGTGGTCGCGGATACGCTTGCGATGGGTACGCCGCACGAGATCGAATATGTGGTACATTTTTACTCCGAAACGCTGGGCAGCAAAAGCAGCCTCCCGCAGGAAGCTGCGAAACGCGTGCTGGCGATGGCGGCCGTGATCATTATCGGCGGCGGTATACTGAATTATTTCGTAAAAAAGAGAGCGCGGCGGGATTATACCGGCCGACGCTGATATCTCCCATTTATAATTACGCGGAAAATCAACAGGAAGGCTGTCTCCAGATTGGAGTTTGAAAAATCAGCATAAAAGAAAAATGTCAGCAGCTAAACCTTACGCAATCTGTTATGCTGCGAGTTATAGAATCCTGAATCATAAGGGGTGCCTGATGCAAAACAAACGCAATTTTCAAAAAGAACTGGATCGGATTCTGGAAACAGAAGCGGCCGGACGTCATGTCCAGAGAGCGGGTGACAACGTGAATTCCGTGAACACGGCGCAAAGTGGCGACGACAGGGGTGGTATACAGCTGCCTGCGCTTTTGCTGCACAGCTGTTGTGCCCCATGCAGCAGTTATGTGCTCGAATATCTGTCGAAATATTTTCAAATTACGGTGCTTTATTATAATCCGAATATTTATCCGGAGGAGGAATATTGGAAACGGGTTGCGGAAGAACGCCGCCTGATTAAGAAGATGGGAGAGAAAGGCATATTTCCGAACCCGGTGCGGCTGATCGAAGGGCGTTTTGACAGCCGTGAGTTTTATGAGGCAGTGCGCGGTCTGGAACAGATTCCGGAGGGTGGAGCGCGGTGCGCAGCCTGCTTTCGGCTGCGGCTTGAGGAGACAGCGAAGATTGCAGGAGGACATGCCCTTTCTTATGTGTCGGAAAATGACATCAGGCATAATCATGATGAACGGTCTGACGGTTTGCAGGAAAGCAAATTCGACTACTTTACGACGACGCTGACCATCAGCCCGCTTAAAAATGCGCAGGTGATCAATGAAATCGGAGAGGAGCTGGCTGCCGAATATCAGGTAAAATGGCTGCCGTGCGATTTTAAGAAACGAAACGGCTACAAACGGTCCATAGAACTCTCGGCGGAGTATGGGCTGTACCGGCAGGATTACTGCGGATGCGTGTTTTCGAAGCGGGAGAGGGAGGCAATCGTGAAAGCGAGAAAATAGTGAAAGCGAAAAAGGCCGTCGTTTGACATGATCTGATTTTGCCAGGCAGAGCTTTCTGAATATTACCGGAGAATATGACGGGATGACGTCGGAGAGACGCAGGTATATTTGTGTGGATTTTGCAAAGAATATGGAAGTACCCTTTTGTCTTGAAACTTTGGCAGGGGTGCTTCCATTTTGTATCTTATACATAAAAGAAAAGAGTGATTCTTTTATGGAATCTTGTGAAGGGAGTATACGTTTGCGTTTCGTAAATAGTATCGGGCTGTTTTTCCTCCGATCTCCGATGACAAGCCTGCGCTGAGCCGGGCTGCAGATCTGATACGGGGAAATGATACCTGTAAAGGTAAGGAACAGTTACGTCAGACGCAGACCGGAAGATACGATGAAAGACAGAATTTTTGGCGTGCTGCAGCGCATAGGACGAAGCTTTATGCTGCCGATTGCAATTCTACCGGTGGCAGGACTTTTGATGGGGATTGGCAGTTCATTTACGAATGTGACGACGATTGAGACTTACCGGCTGACCCGAATTCTGGGAGAAGGCACCGTGCTGCACTCACTGCTTGTCATTATGAATGATGTCGGCAGCGTTGTCTTTGACAATCTGCCGCTTCTGTTTGCAATTGGTGTCGCGATCGGTATGGCGAAAAAAGAAAAGGAAGTCGCCGCCCTCGCATCGGTCATTGCGTATTTTGTCATGAATGCCGCTATCCGCGCAATGCTGGAGATCAACGGACAGATCGTGGACGGAGAGATTGCGGAGTCGGTGCTGGAGGGTACAGTCACATCTTCCTGTGGGATTTATACGCTGCAGATGGGTGTTTTCGGCGGGATTATTGTCGGACTCGGCGTGGCGGCGCTGCACAACCGGTTTTACCGGATTCAGCTGCCGAATGCGCTTTCCTTTTTCGGCGGCAGCCGGTTTGTTCCGATCATATCGACGCTTGCCTATATGCTTGCCGGGATTCTGCTGTATTTCATCTGGCCTGTCGTGCAGTCAGGCATCTACGGACTGGGGAATCTGGTCACAAGATCGGGCTATATCGGGACGCTCCTTTTCGGACTGATCAAGCGGGCACTGATTCCGTTCGGACTGCATCATGTCTTTTATATGCCGTTCTGGCAGACAGCGGTAGGCGGCACGATGGAGGTCGCCGGACGGCTTGTCGAGGGCGGACAGAACATCTTCTTTGCGCAGCTGGCGGATTCTGCGAATGTTACCCATTTCAGTGCGGATGCGACCCGCTATTTTTCCGGTGAGTTTATCTTCATGATCTTCGGCCTTCCGGGGGCGGCGCTCGCCATGTATCACTGCGCTTATCCCGGAAAGAAAAAACAGGCGGGCGGCCTGCTTCTCTCCGCGGCGCTTACCTGCATGGCTACCGGCATCACAGAACCGTTGGAATTTTCATTTCTGTTTGTTGCACCGGCTCTGTTCGCGGTGCAGGTTGTGCTGGCGGGCAGCTGTTATATGGTCGCGCATATGCTGAATATTGCGATTGGTCTGACCTTTTCCGGCGGATTTCTGGACTTTTTCCTGTTCGGTATTCTGCAGGGAAACGCGAAGACAGGCTGGCTGCTGGTGATTCCGGTCGGCGCCGTGTATTTCTTCCTGTATTATTTTATTTTCCGCTTCCTGATATTGAAGCTTGATTTTAAAACGCCTGGACGGGAAGAGGACGACTCTGATGTCAGACTCTATACGAAGGCAGATGTGAATGCGCGGGAAGGTTCGCAGGGCACCAGGGGCTCCGATGCAAATTCGGCTTCTTCGAATGCCGTTTCCCGTGATCCGGTCAGCGCTGCGATTACACGGGGACTTGGCGGGAAAAACAATATTGAGGACGTGGACTGCTGTGCTACGAGGCTGCGCTGTACGGTAAAGGATTCCTCTCTGGTCAACGATGCCATGCTCAGATCATCCGGAGCTTCGGGCGTGATCCGCAAAGGAAAGGGTGTGCAGGTGATCTATGGTCCGCAGGTCACGGTGATCAAATCGAATCTGGAGGAATATCTGGAGAATGCACCGGAAGAATTGTCCGCAGAATCGGATGATATGCAATCGGAATTTCCGAATCAGGCGGCTTCCGGTGAAACAGAGACGGTCAATTCAGACGAGATGTCATCTGGAAGTATGCCGGTCGGGAATGACGCGAATAATTCTGATGGCCTAATCAGAACCTCCCGGAATGCGGAAAAAGAAATCCTCACAATCTCCAGCCCCATCACTGGTACAGCTGTGCCTCTTAGCTCCTGTCCGGATCCCGCGTTCGCAGAGGGCATGATGGGCGAAGGAGCAATCGTGACGCCAACAGCCCCAATCGTGCGTGCACCGGAGAACGGGGAGATTGACTTTGTGTTTGACACGAAGCACGCGATAGGATTTATTACGGATTCCGGCGTCAGTATTCTGATCCATATCGGAATTGATACGGTGGAACTGAACGGATGCGGCTTTGAAGTACCGGTGAAAGCAAGACAGAAGGTAAAAAAAGGTGATCCAATCCTCAAATTAGACCTGGAATATCTGCGGGAACATGCTCCTTCGCTTGCTTCTCCCGTGTTGTGCGCGGAGCTTCCATCGGATTGTCGGATCCGGCTTTTAAAAAAAGGCGGAGTGGAGGCCGGAGAACCATTGTTTGAGATCCACTCTTCAGAAAAACACTGATTGTCGAGCAGGACTGCAATTTATATTTTTGGCGGACTGTGTCTGAGGGTGTGTTCTGATAAGCGATTTTCCGTAACTGTTTTAGTCTTTCATGGCTGTGATGATATCCTCTGCGAATTTTCTGTCTTGCAAGAGGGAATTGCTTGTGATAGACTCTGTTAGAAGTATGCAGAGCACAATTCTATTCATTGAAAGGAATCTTCCATGAATTTGTGCCTGTAACTGAACTGTGAAGATACGGAACAGTTATGATTACAATAAGATATGGGGCCGCAGGCACCGGCGGCGGAATGGAGAACAGAGATGGCACAGTTATGGGGCGGTCGTTTTACAAAAGCGACCGATCAGATGGTATATGATTTTAACGCTTCGATTTCATTTGATAAGCGTCTTTACAGGCAGGATATCGAGGGCAGTCTGGCTCATGTGAAAATGCTCGCGAAGCAGGGCATCCTCACGGAGGAGGAGCGGGACGCCATTATTGACGGGCTGAACGGCATCCTTGCGGATGTGGAGAACGGAACGCTTGCGATCACGTCCGAATATGAGGACATCCACAGCTTTGTGGAAGCGAATCTTACTGCACGCATCGGGGACGCGGGGAAAAAGCTGCATACCGGGCGCAGCCGCAACGATCAGGTGGCGCTGGACATGCGGATGTATGTGCGCGACGCGGTAAAGGAGACTGACCGGCTCTTAAAAGAGCTTCTGAAGGTGCTGTACCGCATCATGGAGGAAAATACTGACACATTCATGCCGGGCTTTACCCACCTGCAGAAGGCGCAGCCGGTGACGCTCGCCCATCACATCGGCGCGTATTTTGAGATGTTTAAGCGCGATCGCTCGCGGCTCGCAGATATTTATAAAAGAATGAATTATTGCCCACTTGGAGCAGGCGCGCTCGCGGGTACGACCTACCCGCTGGACCGCGACTATACGGCTGAATTGCTGGGCTTTGACGGGCCGACCTTAAACAGTATGGATTCTGTGTCTGACCGCGACTATGTGATCGAATACTTAAGCGCACTGTCGACCATCATGATGCACTTAAGCCGTTTTTCCGAGGAAATCATCCTCTGGAACTCCAACGAATACCGGTTCGTAGAGATTGACGATGCTTACAGCACCGGCAGCAGCATCATGCCGCAGAAAAAGAACCCGGACATCGCCGAGCTGGTGCGCGGCAAGACCGGCCGCGTCTACGCTTCCCTGATGGGGATGCTGACGACGATGAAGGGTATTCCGCTCGCTTATAATAAAGATATGCAGGAGGACAAGGAAGGCACGTTCGACGCGATCGACACGGTCAATTCCTGCCTGCCGCTGTTTACCGGGATGCTGGACACGATGAAATTCAATAAAGATGTGATGGAAGCCTCTGCGAAAAACGGCTTCACCAACGCGACGGATGTGGCGGATTATCTGGTGAACCGTGGCGTGCCGTTCCGCGACGCGCACAGCATTTCCGGACGGCTGGTGCTCCGCTGTATCGCGGAGAACAAGGCGCTGGACGACCTGACACTCGATGAATTCCGTACGGAAAGCGATGTTTTTGGGGAAGATATCTACGACGCGATCAGTATGAAGACCTGCGTGGAAAAACGCCTGACAAAGGGCGCACCTGGCGAAGCAGCCATGCGGGAGGTGCTGGGAATTTATAAAGGATATCTTTCTGGCCATTGAGAACGCTTTCTCGACAAAAAGGAGGGCGGGCATTGCTGCCCGCCAGAGAAAAATGTATGAAAAACAAATGTTGGTCTGATGTCCTTCATTTGTTTCAAACGCAGTATACCCGCAAAATGTGTTGAGAATATGTCCGATTTATGGCAGTTATGTGAAAATCCGGGTGAATATTTTACATATTTATACCTTTTTCAAAAAACGGAAAGGACTGCCGGGTATAAATTTTACTTGACATTCACAGGAAACGAGTATATTCTGTGAAAACAAATGTGTGCCGCACAAAGACACGGAAGAAGCGCATCGACCTTCAGGGAGGCCTTACACGTTCAGGGTGAGACCGCCGGGAACGATTGAGTATGAGGGATGGCGTTTCAAAAATATTATACATGAGGAGAAATGAAAAAATGGAGCAGAAGTTGAAAGTCGGTATCCTGGGAGCGACAGGCATGGTAGGACAGAGATTTATTTCTCTGCTGGAAAATCACCCGTGGTTCGAAGTGGTAACGGTGGCGGCGAGCCCGCGCAGCGCCGGAAAGACATATGAGGAGGCAGTCGGCGGAAGATGGAAGATGACGCCCCCGATGCCCGAAGGCGTGAAAAAGCTGATCGTGAAAAACGTGAACGAGGTGGAAGAGGTAGCAGCCACCGTTGATTTTGTATTTTCCGCGGTTGATATGTCGAAAGACGAGATCCGCGCGATCGAGGAAGAATACGCAAAGACCGAGACGCCGGTCGTTTCCAACAACAGCGCGCACCGCTGGACGCCGGATGTTCCGATGGTAGTGCCGGAGATCAATCCGCAGCATTTTGATGTCATCGCTTCTCAGAAGAAGCGCCTCGGCACAACCCGCGGATTCATCGCGGTAAAACCGAACTGCTCGATCCAGAGCTACGCTCCGGCATTAAGCGCCTGGCGCGAGTTTGAACCATACGAGGTGGTTGCCACTACATACCAGGCAATCTCCGGAGCGGGCAAGACCTTTAAAGACTGGCCGGAGATGGTGGAAAATGTGATTCCGTACATCGGCGGCGAGGAAGAGAAGAGTGAGAAAGAGCCGCTCCGCCTCTGGGGCGTTGTGGAAGACGGCGTGATCAAACCGGCGACTGAGCCGAAGATCACCTGCCAGTGCATCCGTGTGCCGGTACTGAACGGCCACACTGCAGCAGTATTCGTAAAATTCCACAAAAAGCCGACAAAAGAGCAGCTCATCGAGAAGCTGGTGAACTTTTCCGGACTTCCGCAGGAGCTTGAGCTGCCGAGCGCTCCGAAGCATTTTATTCAGTACATGGAGGAGGACAACCGCCCGCAGGTCGTTCTGGATGTGGACTACGAGAACGGCATGGGCGTTTCCATCGGGCGTCTCCGCGAGGACACGATCTACGATTATAAATTCGTCGGCCTCTCCCACAACACTGTCCGCGGCGCGGCCGGCGGCGCGGTGCTCTGTGCAGAGACTCTGAAAGCGCTGGGATATATTGCGGCAAAAGAGTGATGCCTAAGGCACCAGATTCTTAAGGAACAAAAATACCTGAATGAGAGCCCTGCTGTCTGGCAAGGCTCTTTTTCCACTGGAGGATTACTGCCATGGCGAAAAGTTCAAACCAGAAATTAAAAATCGTGTATCTGATGAAAATCCTGATGGAGCTGACCGATGAGACACATTCCGTCAGCATGGCTGAGATCATCGCGGAGCTGGGAAAATACGGGATTTCCGCTGAGAGAAAAAGCCTGTACAATGATATAGAGACCCTGCGGCAGTTCGGCCTGGATATTATCGGAGAACAGCGCGAGCGCACATATTACTATCACATCGGGAACCGGCAGTTTGAGCTTGCCGAGCTGAAGCTTCTCGTGGATTCCGTGCAGTCTGCCAAATTCATCACGGCGAAAAAATCCAACGATCTGATCAAAAAAATCGAAGGGCTCGCGAGTAAATACGAGGCCAAACAGCTGCATCGTCAGGTCTATGTGGCCGGACGGGTGAAAACGATGAACGAGACCATATACTATGGCGTCGATTCCATTCATGCGGCAATCGCGGACAATCGGCAGATCCGCTTTCAGTATTTCCAGTGGAACGCGGACAAGGAGATGGAGCTGCGCCACGGCGGCGCATACTATCAGGCCAGTCCCTGGGCGCTCAGCTGGGATGATGAGAATTATTACCTGATCGCGTATGACAGCGCGGAAGCAAAGATCAAACATTTTCGTGTAGACAAGATGCTCCACATAGAGATCACCCGTGAAAAACGCGAGGGGAGAAATGCATTCCGGGAGTTTGATATGGCGCAGTATGCCCGGAAAGTCTTTGGCATGTACGGCGGCAGAGAAGAGACCGTCAAGCTTCTCTGTGAGAACCGCATGGCCGGAGTGATCATTGACCGCTTCGGAAAAAGCATCGGCATCCGCAAAGAAGACGGTGAGCATTTCTCAGTGAGCGTTAAAGTCGAAGTGAGCAATCAGTTCATTCACTGGATCCTGGCGCTTGGCGACGGCGTCAGGATCGTCGGACCGGAAAGCGTCGTGTCGGAAGTGAAAGACGAGATTGCCCGTCTGGAAAAGTTGTACGCATAACAGAACATACGTTCTTTTTGCAAGACCTGTTTTTGGGACACCCCGGAATGTATATTGGATTCAGAGTAAGGCTCAGGGAATCAGAAAAAATGATTCTGAGCAAAAACTTAAAAAAATCCAAAAGGGGGAAAACAATTATGTCAGGTAAGAACAAAAGGGCGGAAGGTTATCTGGAGGCTCTGCTTTCTATGATCGGCGGGCTGTTTTTGACAGCATTTATTTTTAATGGTACGGGCATTGCCTTGCAGGATATTCCCTTTGTTTTGGTGCTTGTGATCTATGCAATCTGTACGCTGGTCGTGATGGATATTGCAAGCAGTGTGGCGGCCAGGAGAGGGTGAGTGAAAAAGAGGGTGTTGGAAAAAGCCGGACATTATGCTAGAATAGCCCGGAAGAGTGTCAGAACAGCAGTAAAAGAATGGAGGGGAACTGACTCATGAAAGCATTATTTATCGGAGGAACAGGTGTCATCAGCAAGGCCATCTCAAAGCGGCTGCTTCTGGCCGGCCATGAACTGTGGCTGATCAACCGGGGAAACCGTCTGGAGGGGCTGCCGGAAGGCGCACATCTGATTCGGGCGGATATCAATGACGAGGAAAAAGTGGCCGGAATGCTCGGTGATGAAACGTTTGACGTGGTGGCGGATTTTATCGCGTTTGTTCCGGAACAGCTGGAGCGGGATCACAGATTGTTTGCCGGGAAGACCAGACAGTTTATCTACATCAGCTCCGCATCCGCATACCAGAAGCCTCTTTCGGATTTCCGCATTGATGAAGGCACGCCGCTTGCCAATCCATACTGGCAGTACTCACGCGATAAGATCAGCGGAGAGGAGCTTCTGATGCGCTATTACAGGGAGGAAGGCTTCCCGGTGACGATCGTAAGGCCCAGTCATACCTACAATGAAGAGAAGATTCCGGTGTGCGTCCACGGGTCGAATGGTCCGTGGCAGGTGATCAAACGAATGATCGAGGGGAAACCGGTGATTATTCCCGGAGACGGCTCATCCCTTTGGACGGTTACGTGGAATGACGATTTCGCGAAGGGCTTTATCGGACTGATGGGCAATGTTCACGCGATAGGCGAAGCCGTGCAGATCACGGGGGATGAGGTGCTGACCTGGAACCAGATCTATCGGGTGATCGCGGATGCGTTGGGCGTGGATTTTAAGCCATATTATGTGTCTTCTGACTTCCTGATTTCCTGTGCGCCGAAGGAATGGGATCTTCGGGGAAATCTGTGGGGAGACAAATCCAACACGGTTTTCTTTGACAATACGAAGCTGAAACGGCTGGTGCCGGATTTTGTACAGACGGTCCGTTTTGATCAGGGCGTGCGTCTGGCACTTGACTATATCCGTTTGCATCCGGAATGTCAGACTCCGGATCCGGAGTACGATGCGTGGTGCGACCGCGTGATCGAAGTGCAGGAAGAAGCTCTGGCGAAAATGAATGCCTGAGACAGATGGAGAAATTGCATGGCAAAATCATTGTTTATAGCTGAGAAGCCGAGTGTGGCGCAGGAGTTTGCGAAAGCCTTGCATGAAAATATGCGGCGCGGCGACGGCTATCAGGAATCGGATTCCTATGTGGTGACCTGGTGCGTCGGTCATCTGGTGACCATGAGCTATCCGGACGCATATGACCCGAAATACAAGCGGTGGAGTCTTGAGACGCTGCCGTTTTTACCGGATACGTTTTTATATGAAGTGATTCCGTCCGTGAAAAAGCAGTTCGCGATCGTGAGCCGTCTTTTGAACCGGGACGATGTGGATACGATTTATGTCTGTACGGATTCCGGGCGGGAAGGAGAATACATCTACCGACTGGTGGAGCAGGAGGCAAAGGTGCATGGAAAAAAGCGCCGGCGTGTCTGGATCGACTCTCAGACGGAAGAGGAGATTCACCGCGGCATCGAGCAGGCAAAAGACCTGTCGGAGTACGATAACCTGGCTTCCGCGGCGTATCTTCGCGCAAAAGAAGATTATCTGATGGGAATCAATTTTTCCCGCCTTCTGACGCTGAAATACGGCAACGCGATTTCCAGTTATCTGGGGAAAGACCGTGCGGTCATTTCGGTTGGCCGTGTGATGACCTGCGTGCTTGGCATGGTCGTTCGGCGCGAACGGGAAATACGGCAGTTTGTAAAGACGCCGTTTTACCGGGTGGTGCAGACGGTTGCGCTGCCGGGTGCTGTCGGACAGAATGCGGAGAGCCGCGCCATGCAGAATCACCTGACGGTGATGGCGCGGCCCACGTCCAATGTCATAAGGATTGCCGACGAAGTCGGAGGATCCCTTATGACACGGAGCTTGCAAAGCAATGTCGGACAGGAGATGGAAGGCGAATTCCGCGCAGTGGAAGGCTCCGACTGGTACCTTTCGCCGAAGCTATATAAAGAGAATGGCTTCCGTGAGCGGGCAGATGCCGAGGCTCTGATCGCGAGCCTGATGCCGGAGAGCGTGAAGTCTGACGTGTCTGCAGAGCGTTCACAGTCGGGAGCGTTGAATGCAGGCCGCATATCGGATGCGAGTCTTGCGCCGGAGGCAAGACAAATGCCGGATGCACAGACATTTCAGGCATTAGCGGGAGAAACCGCACGAATCGATTCTATTGAAAAGAAAAAAGAAAAGAAAAATCCGCCATTGCTTTATAACCTGGCGGAGCTTCAGAATGAGTGCTCCCGCATGTTCAAGATCAGTCCGGATGAGACGCTGAAGATCGTGCAGGAGCTGTATGAAAAGAAACTGGTCACTTATCCGCGAACGGATGCGCGTGTGCTTTCTACGGCTGTAGCGAAGGAAATCCATAAAAATATCGGCGGATTGAGAAAATTTGCCCCGGCAGCGGAGGCGGCCGAGGAGATTTTGTCGTCCGGCTCCTATAAGGGAATTGCGCGGACGCGGTATGTGAATGACAAACAGATCACAGACCACTATGCGATTATCCCAACCGGACAGGGGTTTGGCGCTTTGGGATCGCTGAAGGGGCATGCTTACGGAGTTTATGCGGCAATCGTCCGGCGGTTTTTGAGTATTTTTTATCCGGCGGCGGAATTTCAGAAGGTCAATATGGTAACCGTGATGGGAAAAGAAAAATTCTTCTTTTCCTTTAAAGTGCTGCTCTCGGAAGGGTACTTTAAGGTGGCGGGGAATCCGAACGACCGACGCAGGAAGAGTAAAGCAGGAAATAATGGAAGCATTGCTGAAGATAGCGGTCAGGGCGGCAGGACACAGGGAGAAAACAGCAACAGCGCCTTAGATGACGGTGGGACCTATGGCAGTGAGCCGGGCAGGAACAGCAGCGTGGATGAGGGCGAGACCGAATTCGGCACCGACCTGCTGGAAGCACTGAAAGGCCTGCGCAAAGGAATGAAGCTTCCCGTACGTTCCCTCGGCATCCGCGAAGGTGAGACCACTCCGCCGAAGCGTTACAATTCCGGTTCGATGATTCTGGCGATGGAGAATGCCGGGCAGCTGATCGAGGACGAGGAACTTCGCGCCCAGATCAAGGGCAGCGGTATCGGCACGAGCGCGACCCGCGCGGAAATCCTGAAAAAGCTGGTCGCCAACGAGTACATAGCCCTGAATAAAAAGACGCAGATTCTTTCACCGACTTTGCAGGGCGAGATGATCCATGACGTTGTTTACTGCTCAATCCGTTCTCTTTTGAATCCGGAGTTGACCGCCAGCTGGGAAAAAGGACTGAATTATGTTGCGGAAGGAAGCATCACGAGCGACGAATATATGGAAAAGCTCGAGAATTTCATTCGCTCCAGAACAGAAGGTGTGCTTTCCCTGAACAATCAGCTTGCGATGCGGCCTCTGTTTGATGAAGCTGCAAAATACTACAAATCCAGTACAGGTAAGTCAGGTGTAAATAAGACCAGTACAGGCAGAAGCGGCACTTATAAAACTTACGGCAGTAAAACTTATAGCAAAAGAAACTATAGCAATAAAATATAGAGGAATGAGGAGGACGGAAATTATGGAATCTGCCAAAATCAAAAATCTTTATAACTTAGACGAAACCATTGCAAAAGATTTGTTTGAAGGCGCGGAATACCCCTGGGAGGTGCTGCCGAAGATCAGTGCGTTTATCCTCGAACTGGGAAGCACACTGCCGGAGGAGGAATATGAAAAGCGCGGCGATGACATCTGGATCGCGAAGTCTGCGACGGTCGCACCGACCGCCTACATCCATGGACCGGCGATCATCGGGAAAAATGCCGAGGTTCGGCACTGCGCATTTATCCGCGGAAACGCGATCGTAGGGGAAGGGGCAGTCGTAGGGAATTCGACCGAGCTGAAAAATGTTGTTTTATTTAATAAAGTACAGGTGCCGCATTACAATTATGTGGGGGATTCCATTCTGGGTTATAAGGCACATATGGGTGCCGGTTCCATCACATCGAATGTGAAATCCGATAAGAAGCTGGTGATTGTAAAAGACGGCAAAGAGCGCATTGAGACTGGTCTGAAAAAATTCGGGGCAATGCTTGGCGACGAAGTGGAGGTCGGCTGCGGTTCAGTTCTGAATCCGGGAACGGTCATCGGTCCGCATTCCAACATTTATCCGCTTTCTTCGGTTCGGGAGGTAGTTCCGGCAAATTCGATTTACAAAAAACGCGGTGAGGTGGCCGAAAAACTATAATATATCAGGATGGGATCAATCCTGGATGCCACAATAAAAGTCCACATGAAAAATGTAAGATTCTAATAAAAGTCCGCATGAAAAATGTAAAATTCTATTGAAAGTCCGCATGAAAAATGTTATTCTTTTGATACTGTCTTTGGAGAACAGGATATTTGATTCATAATGGTGAGGGTGCGGAATGTTCCTGTCGTATAGTTATTATGCAGAAAGGCGGCATATTCATGGAACGGCTGATTATGAAGCGGCTTGAGAAATGGAAAGATAAGAAAAATCGAAAACCTCTGATCATACGCGGAGCCAGGCAGGTAGGAAAGACCTGGGTGATGAGAGAATTCGGAAAGCGGTATTTTACTCATAGTGTTTATATCAGCTTTGATAATAATGAGCGCATGAGAAACGTCTTTTCCATGGATTTTGACATTCAGAGAATTGTTTCAGCATTGAAGGTAGAAAGCCGGGAACAGATTACCCCGGAGGATACGCTGCTGATTTTTGACGAGATACAGGAAGTCCCTAAAGCGCTGACCTGTCTTAAATATTTTTATGAGAATGCTCCGGAATATGCAATTGTTGCGGCAGGTTCCTTACTGGGGGTGGCTCTTCATGAGGGGACTTCTTTTCCGGTTGGAAAAGTTGATTTTTTAAATCTTTATCCATTGAATTTTATGGAATTTCTGATGGCGGTCGGCGAAAAAGATCTGGCGGATATTCTGGAAAAGCAGGATTTGCAGATGATCAACATTTTTTCGGGTAAATACACAGATCTGCTGAGAAAATATTATTATGTTGGGGGAATGCCGGAAGCTGTAAAAACATATCTTGAGACCGACGATTTCTATGAAGTACAGAATGTGCAGAAAGAATTGCTGGTGTATTATGCGAATGATTTTTCAAAGCATGCTCCGGCAGAGACGGTTCCGAGAATTCAGATGGTCTGGAATTCGATACCCATGCAGCTTACAAAAGAAAATAAAAAATTTGTATATGGACTGGTCAGGGAAGGGGCAAGGGCAAAAGATTTTGAATTGGCGATCCAATGGCTTCTGGACTGCGGACTGGTTCATAAGGGATATCGGGTTTCAAAGCCGGGCATGCCTTTGATTGCATATATGGAAATGGATATTTTTAAACTGTATTTTCTGGATGTGGGGCTTTTGTCTGCGCTGTGTCAGCTGGATGCCCGTACCCTGCTGGAGGGGAACCAGGTGTTTACTGAGTTTAAAGGAGCATTGACGGAGCAGTTTGTCGCGCAGGAGCTTTCTGCGGATGAAATAAATTTATATTATTACTCTACACAGAACTCTTCGGGAGAAATTGATTTTATTATTCAGAAAAACGGTCATATTATACCGTTGGAAGTTAAAGCCGAGGAAAATCTGCAGGCGAAAAGTCTGAGAAATTACTGTCAGAAATATAAGCCGGAGATTGCCATACGTTCCTCCATGTCGAATTATCGTGAGCAGGAGTGGATGGTGAACGTTCCTTTGTATGCATTGACCGCATACTTAAGGCATATATCATGACATATATGGTTGGCAGCGTCCGCGAGACGGGCATGAAAGTTTAGATTACAGAAGGAGCATCATAACATGGCAAAGAACAGCAAAGGGGAGCAGATCTATGACGCGAGCAGCATTTCCGTGCTCGAAGGGCTGGAGGCTGTGCGTAAGCGCCCCGGAATGTACATCGGCAGCGTATCGCGCAAGGGGCTCAATCACCTGATCTACGAGATCGTGGACAATTCGGTGGATGAGCATCTGGCGGGCTACTGCAGCCAGATTGAAGTGTATCTGGAAAAGGACGGCACGGCTGTCGTGCAGGATAACGGCCGCGGGATTCCGGTCGGTATGCATGAAAAGGGCATGTCGGCGGAGCGGCTGGTCTTTACGACCCTGCATGCGGGCGGCAAATTCGACAACAGCGCGTATAAGACGAGCGGCGGCCTGCATGGCGTAGGTTCTTCCGTGGTCAATGCGCTCTCGACCTGGCTCGATGTGCAGGTCATGCTGGGCGGCAAAATCCACCATGACCGATATGAGCGGGGCGTTCCGGTGATCGAGCTGGAGAACGGCCTGCTTCCGGTAATCGGAAAGACGAAAGAGACCGGTACGCGGATTCAGTTCCTGCCGGATCCGGAGATTTTTGAAAAGACGCGGTTTTCCGCGACGGAGCTGAAAAGCCGTCTGCACGAAACCGCTTACCTCAATCCGGAACTCAAAATCCATTTTCAGGACCGGCGCGGGGAAGTCGTAGAGGATATTCTTTTTTATGAGCCGGAAGGTATCACCGGATTTGTACGCGAGATGAATCAGGAATCCGAGCCGGTTGGCGATCCGGTTTATTTTAAAGGGGAATCAGAAGGCATTCAGGTCGAGGTGGCGTTCCAGTATGTCAACGAATTCCACGAGAATGTGCTCGGCTTCTGCAATAACATCTATAACGCGGAAGGCGGCACACATCTGACCGGCTTTAAGGCAACCTTTACGACGGTCATGAATACGTATGCGCGGCAGATCGGCGTTTTAAAAGAGAAAGATGCGAATTTCACCGGCGCCGATATCCGCAACGGCATGACGGCCGTGATTTCCATCAAACACCCTGACCCGCGTTTCGAAGGACAGACCAAGACAAAGCTGGACAACCAGGACGCGGCGCGCGCGGTCGGCAAGGTCGCCGGGGATGAGATCGTGCGCTATTTTGACAAGCATCTGGACGCGCTCAAAAACATCCTCTCCTGCGCGGAAAAGGCGGCGAAGATCCGCAAGACAGAAGAGCGTGCGAAGACCAATCTCCTGACAAAACAGAAATATTCCTTTGACAGCAACGGCAAGCTCGCGAACTGCGAGAGCCGTGACGCCAGTATCTGCGAAATCTTTATTGTGGAGGGGGATTCCGCCGGAGGCTCCGCGAAGACCGCACGGGATCGTAATTTTCAGGCTATCCTGCCGATCCGCGGCAAAATACTGAATGTGGAAAAAGCGAGTATCGACAAGGTGCTGGCGAATGCCGAGATCAAGACGATGATCAACGCGTTCGGCTGCGGATTTTCCGAGGGCTACGGAAACGATTTTGATATCACAAAGCTGCGCTACGACAAGATCGTCATCATGACCGATGCCGACGTCGACGGCGCGCACATCAGCACCCTGTTGCTGACATTGTTCTACCGGTTCATGCCGGAACTGATCTACGAGGGACATGTCTATATCGCCATGCCGCCTCTGTACAAGGTGATTCCGTCTAAAGGGAAAGAGCAGTATCTCTACGATGACAAAGCATTGGATAAATACCGTAAAACGCACAAAGCGCCTTTCACTCTGCAGCGCTACAAAGGTCTGGGCGAGATGGACGCTGAGCAGCTCTGGGAGACGACTTTGAACCCCGCCACCCGCGTCATGCAGCGCGTGGCCATCGAGGACGCACGCTTCGCCTCCAGTGTCACATCGATGCTGATGGGCACCGAAGTTCCGCCGCGCAAGCAATTCATCTACGAGCACGCGCAGGACGCGTTGCTAGACGTATAACATTGCTTTTACAGATGGGGAATCCCTTCAGAGATTAAGTAATTTTGCGCATTAAAAAGCTGAAGGATGTCTTAACAGTTTACTGGAATTCTTTCGGCTGTGTTGTACAGTAAGAAGCCGGTGCATGGTGCCGGCGAGGACTGTTAAAATAACGCCGGTCCTTAGCAAAGCCAAGTCGTAAGGCGCAGGCTGAGCTTAGTACCGCTGCGTTATTTTCCAAGCGAGAGCGTGTCCGAGGCGGTATTATGTACCGGCTTCTGTTTTGCATAGTGATATAGGAGGTTCTCATGGAACAGGAAGAACGCATCATTGGAGCCGAATACTCCGAGATCATGCAGAAATCATACATTGATTACGCGATGAGCGTCATCATATCCCGTGCCCTGCCGGATGTGCGCGACGGCTTAAAGCCGGTACAGCGGCGAACGCTCTACGATATGTACGAGCTGGGCATCCGCTACGATAGGCCGTATCGGAAGTGTGCGCGTATCGTCGGCGATACGATGGGTAAATACCATCCGCACGGAGACAGCTCAATCTACGATGCTCTGGTCGTGATGGCGCAGGACTTTAAAAAAGGGCTGGCACTGGTGGACGGTCACGGCAACTTTGGCTCGATCGAGGGCGACGGCGCCGCTGCCATGCGCTATACGGAGGCGCGTCTGCAGAAGATCACTCAGGTCGCTTTTCTGGCAGATCTGGACAAGGACGTGGTGGATTTCGGACCGAACTTCGATGAGACGGAAAAAGAGCCGCAGGTGCTTCCGGTACGAATTCCGAACCTGCTGGTAAACGGCTCGGACGGCATCGCAGTCGGCATGGTGACGAGCATCCCGACGCACAACCTCGCAGAGGTGATCGACGCGGTCAAGGCGCTGATCAAAAATAATAAGCTGACTAACGCTGACCTGATGAAGTACATCAAGGGTCCGGATTTTCCGACCGGCGGTATTGTAGTGAATCAGGATGAGCTGCTGCAGATTTACGAGACCGGACAGGGGAAAATCCGTATTCGCGGCCGCGTGGAAGTGGAAAAAGTGAAGGGCGGCAAAGAACGTCTGGTGATCACTGAGATTCCTTATACGATGATCGGCGCGAACATCGGAAAATTCTTGAATGAGGTCGCCTCCCTGGTCGAGACAAAAAAGACGAATGACATCATCGACATTTCCAACCAGTCCTCCAAGGGCGGCATCCGTATTGTGCTGGAGCTGCGCCGCGGCGCGGATATTGAGAAGCTGAAGAATCTGCTTTATAAAAAAACGCGTCTTCAGGATACATTCGGCGTCAATATGCTGGCGGTTGCGGATGGCAGGCCGGAGACTCTGAGCCTGAAGAGAATTCTGGAGTACAACATTGATTTCCAGTTCGAGCTGACTACCCGCAAATATCAGAACCTGCTCGATAAGGAGCAGAAAAAGAGTGAGATTCAGGAGGGACTGATCCGCGCCTGCGACATCATCGACCTGATCATTGAGATTCTGCGGGGCAGTCGCAGCCGCGACCAGGTGAAGGACTGTCTGGTAAACGGCGTGACCGAAGGCATCCGTTTTAAGACCGAGAAATCGCGCAAAATGGCGGCAAAGTTGAACTTTACCGAGCCGCAGGCAAACGCGATCCTGGATATGCGCCTGTACAAGCTGATCGGTCTCGAGCTCGAGGTGCTGATGGCGGAGCATGAGCAGACCCTGAAAAACATCGCGGAATACAAGGACATCCTGAATAATTATGATTCCATGGCGAAGGTGATCATAAAAGAACTGGATTCGCTGAAGAAAGAGTTCGGCCGCCCCAGAAGGACCGCGATCGAGAATGCGGAAGAAATTGTGCTGGAGGAACCGAAGCTTGAGGAACTGCCGGTTGTCTTCCTGATGGACCGCTTCGGTTATGTCCGCTCGATGGATGAGACCATCTATGAGCGCAACAAGGAGGCAGCCGATGCGGAAAGCAAGTACGTGATCCACTGTCTGAATACGGACCGCATCTGTATTTTTACGGACAACGGCAAGGTACATCTGCTGAAAATGCAGAATGTCCCGTTCGGCAAATTCCGCGACAAGGGCACGCCGGTTGACAATCTTTGCAACTACAACAGCAGTGAGGAAAACTTTATCGGCGTCATGGCGATGAACGATATCAAGGAGACCGTCGTCACGTTCGTGACCAGGCAGGCGATGGTCAAGCAGGTAGAAGGAAGCGAGTTTGATACCTCCAGAAAAACAGCCGCTGCGACGAAGCTACAGGACGGCGACGCGGTCATCGCGGTGCATGCGGCCTCCGAGCACGCCAATCTGGTGCTCGCTTCGGATAACGGCTATTTCCTGCGCTTTGCCGTATCGGAGATACCGCTTAAGAAAAAGACGGCAGTCGGCGTACGCGGCATGAAGCTCGCGGACGGAGACACCGTCTCAGAAGTCTACTGGATGGAAAAGAATGGAGCCGCACAAAGTTCCGAGGTGGAATATAAAGGGCATACCGTCACACTGACAAGACTGCGCGTCGCGTCGCGGGATACAAAGGGTACGAAAATCAGATTATAAAATCACCTCAGCCTCTTTTTCATCGCATACATCGCCTGATCCGCTCTGCGGATCAGCTCATCCGGACTGATATCAGTTTCGAATACCGAAAGCCCATAGCTGGCGGCAGCAACCCTGCCGCCAATTTTTTTCGGATCAAGTATTCTGGCGGAATCCCGGTAAATACGTCTGCACAGTGTAGTCGCCTCCTCCAGTGTAATGCCATTAAACAGGATGCAGAATTCATCGCCGCCGTAGCGGAAAACCAGATGCTGATCGCAGGTGTTTCGCAGCAGATTCGCGAACTTTTTCAGGTAGTCGTCTCCCGCTGCATGGCCAAGTGTATCGTTGACTTCTTTAAAATGATCAATATCCAGCATTGCGCAGACAAGGCCGATATCGTCTTCGCTAAGATGCTCCAGTACCTCATCCAGCGCGGAGCGATTGTAGAGTGCTGTGAGATGATCAAGAATCATGCCCTGCCGGAACTGGACACGTTCGACCTCTTTTTTTACCGCAGCGTGGTTTTTTCCTGTTCAAAATAGATCAGGGTCAGGCAGGAAATACAGAATCCGGCCAGAATCAGCAGCGAGATGGCGAAATTGACGGAATTGTAGCTTTCGTCAAGGACAGCGGATTTGGCTGAATCCCATACGATCACAACATCACCGACAATTCTGGCGATAAATACGCAGATGGCAGTCACACTTGTGAGCAGATAATTCCCGTACAGACAGGAAAACATCAGCGGAATCGCGAACAGAAAATACAGTGACGGAAAAATGCTGTGGATCGTAAACAGGACAAAACAGATCGCTACCAGTCCGATTGAGATCACATAAGACTGCAAAGTCAGACGTTTCGGGTAAAGCTTTCGAAACAGAAAAATGATCAGAAGAATGAGCAGGTTCAGCCCTGTAGGAATCAACAGATATTTCTGCGCGTAGCGTGGAGCGGATGCTTCCATCAGATTCATTTGCTTCAGAACAAAATAGAGGATCACTTCCAGAAGAAAAGAAGCGAAAGCAAGCCCCACGCTGATGATCGTATGAATCTTCAGCCAGTGGCGGCTCACCTTTTCGTATTCAAATTCAATGGTTCTTATATAGGAATTTACCATAATCTAACAGCTCCGTCTGATATCGTAATAATATGGTAACAGTAAAGAACAGCACAGGTGGTCTGCTGATCTGAACAGATAATAAAAGTCTATCATGTTTTAAAGCTGATTACAAGATAAAAAAATGTTGTGGAATAAGCGGAAAGGTGCTAGAATGTGACAGGCGTATAGTGCGCTATTGCGTAGCGCACGGCACGGCGCGCAGGGGGAGCGGCGTGAACGGAATGGATATGAACATTTACCGTAACTGTGAAAGTACGGAACAGTTACCACTTACCGAAAAAGGGGAAAGGCGGGAAATTATGGTTCAATTATACGAAAATGGCGCGTGGCTGGTACACGGTACAGAAATTATCCCTGAGGAAGAGAAAGCGAAGCTGCCTTCTGTCTGCGGGAAAGAAGCAGATAAAGAAGAAGACCGCAAGGGCACGATCGCATACTCAATCCTGAAAGCGCACAACACATCTGACGATATGGCGAATCTGAAGATTCGTTTTGACGCAATGACCTCGCATGATATCACATTTGTCAGTATTATCCAGACGGCAAAAGCTTCAGGTATGGAGCGGTTCCCGATTCCCTATGTCCTGACCAACTGCCACAATTCCCTGTGTGCGGTCGGCGGGACGATCAATGAGGACGATCATGTATTCGGTCTGTCCGCGGCGAAAAAATACGGCGGCATCTATGTACCGCCTCATCTTGCCGTCATCCATCAGTATATGCGTGAGACCATGGCGGGCTGCGGTAAAATGATTCTGGGATCGGATTCCCATACGCGCTATGGCGCACTGGGCACGATGGCAGTCGGTGAGGGCGGCGGTGAACTGGTAAAACAGCTGCTCTGCGACACCTATGATGTGGCCTATCCGGGCGTGATCGCGATTTATCTGGACGGGAAGCCGAATCCGGGCGTTGGTCCGCAGGATATTGCGCTGGCGATCATCGGTGCAGTGTTTAAGAATGGCTATGTAAAAAATAAAGTGATGGAATTTGTCGGACCGGGTGTGTCTTCCATGACGACGGATTACCGCAACGGCGTGGATGTCATGACGACCGAGACGACATGCCTCTCCTCCATCTGGAGAACGGATGAGGATACAAAGGAATATCTGACGGAGCACGGGCGCGGGGACGATTACCGCGAGCTGAACCCGGCGGATGTTGCTTATTACGATGGACTGGTTTATGTCGATCTTTCTACAGTGAAACCGATGATCGCGCTTCCGTTCCATCCGAGCAATACGTATGAGATTGATGAGCTGCTCGCCGCTCCGGGCGACATTCTGCGCGAAGTAGAACGCAGTGCGGCTGCGCTTACAGAAAATACGACAGTGGATTTCCATCTGACGGATAAGGTGATTGATGGGAAGCTTTATGTGCAGCAGGCGATCATCGCGGGCTGCGCAGGCGGTACTTATACGAACCTGATGGAAGCGGCTGATATTCTGAACGGCAGAAGCATCGGGAACAGTGAATTTACACTGGCGGTCTATCCGTCCTCACAGCCGGTATTTATGGATCTGGTGAAAAAGGGCGCAATCTCGACGCTGATGGCGGCCGGTTCCACGGTCAAGACCGCGTTCTGCGGACCGTGCTTCGGCGCGGGCGATACGCCTGCGAACAATGCGTTCAGCATCCGCCACACGACAAGGAACTTCCCGAACCGCGAGGGCTCCAAGCCGGGCGCGGGACAGCTCTCAGCTGTGGCCCTGATGGATGCGCGCTCGATTGCGGCGACCGCTGCCAACGGCGGTGTGCTGACGTCGGCGGAGACATTCCTGGAAGAACGGTCGCGAGGCGTCATGGCGCCGGGCGCAGATTTTAGCACAGGGAATGCGTCAGCAGCCAACGGCGCAGACAGGACTTTAAAATATCATTATGACGACAGTGCCTATCGTGCGCGTGTATATCAGGGATTTGAAAAGGCGGAGGCAGATTCCGCCCTTGTTTACGGCCCGAACATCAAGGACTGGCCGGACATGGAGCCGCTTGCCGACAATATTCTGCTTCGTGTATGTTCAAAGATCATGGATAAGGTCACGACAACGGACGAACTGATCCCATCCGGCGAGACTTCTTCCTATCGTTCCAACCCGCTTGGCCTGGCAGAATTCACGCTTTCCAGACGTGACCCGGGGTATGTGGGAAGAGCGAAAGAAGTGGATCGTCTGGAGCGGGCGCGTCTTGCTGCAACAGATGGAAAGGCTGCAAGTGAAAAAACAGCGGATGATGCACCGGCATCGTCTGCACCGGCAGGCGCCATGGCAGCAGCGGCGGCGCTCGAGCCGACACTGCAGAGGACTCTTGACTGTATCAGGAAGCTGACTCCGAATGCTGACCCTGAGCGCATTGAGATTGGCAGCATGATCTACTGCGTAAAGCCGGGCGACGGTTCCGCACGTGAACAGGCTGCGAGCTGCCAGAGAGTGCTCGGCGGTCTGGCCAATATCTGTAAAGAGTACGCGACCAAGCGATACCGCTCCAATGTCATGAACTGGGGTATGCTGCCGTTCCAGATGAGGGAAGAAGAGGTGCCTTTCGAGGTCGGCGACTATGTTTATGTGCCGGATGTGAAAGCCGCACTGGATGGCGATATGAAGGATATCAAAGCGTATGTGATCAAAGCAGATGCAGCGGCGTCAGTGCCGGTGCAGGAGATTTCGCTTTATATTGCGGACATGACGGAGACAGAGAAAGAGATCGTACGGGCAGGCTGCCTGATCAATTTCAACCGCAACCGCATGAAAACGCAGGAAGCATGAACTGATAAAATCGAGTAGGAGGCGGCTTGACTGCTCCTATTCGTCCGCGCGGTTGCTGCGTGCCAGTGGCACGCGTTTTATGTCCCGATTTTCGCAGAAAATCGAGGACGCAGGCCCTCGCCGGGTTATGCCCCCAATCTTCGATTGTGGGGCGCGGGCATCCCACGCTGTGCGCGGGATATTCAACGACCGGAGCGGCAGCGGAGATGCGGACAGCACAGCTGTTATATTCTTTACGCATCCCTGCGCATATAAAACAGAATAACAGGAGTGAGAAACGAACATGCAGGGAAGAACACACAACTGCGGAGAATTAAGACTTGTTGACGTCGGCGCGCATGTGAAGCTGGTCGGCTGGTTTGAGAATCTTCGCAAAGTAAGTAAAAATCTGGGATTCCTGATTCTCAGGGATTTCTATGGGACGACACAGGTCGTTGCGGAGACAGAGGAGATCATGGAGCAGCTGTCCGGGCTGAATTATGAATCTACGATTTCAGTAGAAGGCGTGGTGCGCGAACGAAGCAGCAAGAATGAGAAGCTTTCGACCGGCGAGATCGAGGTGGTGCCGGAGAAGATCGAGCTGCTCGGCAGATGCCAGTATAATGAACTGCCGTTCCAGATCAACCATTCCAAAGAGGCGGATGAGAATCTCCGCCTGAAATACCGTTATCTGGATCTGCGCAATCCGGCGGTGAAGGACAAGATCATATTGAGGAGCAAGATTGTGGCGGATCTGCGCGCGAGCATGATCGCGCATGATTTCATGGAGATCACGACGCCTATCCTGACCTGCTCTTCACCGGAAGGTGCGAGAGATTATCTGGTGCCGTCAAGAAACCATCCGGGCAAGTTCTACGCGCTTCCGCAGGCGCCGCAGCAGTTCAAGCAGCTTCTGATGGCGTCCGGGTTTGACCGTTATTTCCAGATCGCGCCGTGCTTCCGTGATGAGGATGCGCGCGCGGATCGCTCTCCGGGCGAGTTTTATCAGCTTGACATGGAGATGGCGTTTGCAGATCAGGAGGATGTGTTCGCGGTACTGGAGGATGTGCTCCCGCCCATCTTCTCAAAATACGGGATTTACAGTAAGGCGTCACGGCCGCCATTCGCGAGGATCGCGTATCTGGATGCGATGGAGAAATACGGCACGGACAAGCCGGATCTGCGTATCCATCTGGAAGTTCAGGACGCGACCGCTGTACTTGGCGACTGCGGCTTCGGCCCGTTCGAAGGACAGACAGTAAAAGCTGTGGTAGCTCCGGCCTTTACCGGTACAAGAAAGGTGATCGACAAGCTGTGCGCGGATGCGGAGACGCAGAGCGGGCAGAAAGCATTCTGGTTCCGTCTGGATGAGCAGGGCGAAGTGGTCGGCGGCATCTCTAAATTTGTGAAAGAGAAAAAGGATACAGTCGTGGAAGCTCTTGGCCTCAAACCGGGAGATTTTGTAGCGCTGTGCGCCGGCAGCCTGAAAGCCGCTCAGAAGGGCGCGGGCGTGCTGCTGAAGATGATCGGTACACGTTTTGACGGCTATATGGATAAGGAAAGCTACGAATTCTGCTGGATCGTCGACTTCCCGATGTATGAGATCGGCGAGGAATCCGGCGAGCTGGAGTTCTGCCATAATCCGTTCTCCATGCCGCAGGGCGGACTTGCTGCGCTTGAAGAGGCTGCAAAGAGTCAGGAGAAGGCTTTGGAGATACTGGCTTACCAGTACGATCTGGTCTGCAACGGCGTGGAGCTTTCCTCCGGTGCGGTGCGGAACCACGATCCGGAGATCATGGTCAAGGCGTTCAATATCGTAGGGCTTGGGGAGGACGACGTAAAAGCGAAGTTCCCTGCCATGTACAACGCGTTCTGCTATGGAGCGCCGCCTCATGCTGGTATCGCTCCCGGCGTTGACCGTATGGTGATGCTGATCGCTGGAGAGGAGAGTATCCGTGAGATCATTCCGTTCCCGATGAACAAAAATGCGCAGGATGTGATGATGGGCGCACCGGCAGAGGTGGAGGAAAAACAGCTGCGCGATGTGCATATCCAGATTGTAAAAGAAGAAAAGAAGTAACATAGAAAAGAAGTAATGTAGAAGAAAAAAATGCCGTATATGGTCGAACCTGAATATGGAAACGCCCCTCGCTCCACTCGGCGGCAGGGCGCTTCGCCCATGCAGAATCGCTGCGCGATGGGCGAAGCTTCTGACCGTATACGGCATTAGTCACTCTATGGGTCATTCTATGATCGTGACATCTGAATCCGCCCCTGCTGTAGTGTCTGAATCTGTCCCCACCGCTGCATCTGTATCTGCCGTGGTACCCGCAGCAGCCGCTTCTGCATCGGTCTCAGCAGTGACAGTGTTTGCCGCGTCTGCCGTCGTCGTGTCTGCATCCGGATTCAATTCCGTGTCTGACTCAGCAGTAGTTTCCGCCGTTGTCTCATTCAGAATTTCACTCAGTTCATTGATCATATCCTCATCCTTCAGGCTGAATTTGATCTCCACACGTCGGGAAGCATCCGCGTCGATGGAGCCGCCATCCGCATAGACCGGATCCGCCCAGGAATGTCCGTTGACAGACAGCTTTTCTTCCAGCAGCTCCAGCTCGGAAGAGGAAATGGTGCCAAGCTCGAGCAGATATGAAGCGACCGCAAACGCTCTGGACTGCGAGAGCTGGAGATTGGAGAAATAAGTACCGGACGTGTCCGTATAGCCGTCAATTCGAATTTCTGCAAGGTAGTCAAAATATTCGTCAGAGAGAAGCACGGAACAGTAGACCGGCAGAATCTGGGCAAGCAGTTCCTGACCTTCCTCTGTCAGCGAGTATTCGTTGAAACCGAACAGCACACTGGAGTCAAGAAGGATGGAGCCGTCGGTCTCATCTATGGTCACAGTCAGATTCTGCGCGTCAAATTCCTGCTTCAGGTCCGCGATCAGATCCGCTTTGACACCGATGATCTGCTCAATCTTCTGCTGCTGTTCCTCGAGTGTGGCCTGTTGGGAAGCGACCAGGGCGGCCTGTTCATCCAGCGCCTCCTGCTGGGAAGCAACCAGAGCTTCCTGATCGGCAAGTTCTGATTCCTGCTGGGCAAGCAGCGCACTCTGTGCATCCAGACTATCCTGCTGGGAAGCAACCAGTGCGCTCTGTTTGTCCAGATCTGCCTGCTGGGCGGCAAGCAGAGCGGCCTGCTCATCCAGCTCTGATTCCTGCTCATTCAACAGAGCCTGCTGCTCGTCCAGTTGAGACTGCATCAGACTGGTGGTCTCCTGATGCGCGGATTCTTCCTCCAGACGTTCCTGATAATTTTTCTGCGCCTGCATGAAAGAAATGCACATGACCAGCACAAACAGTAGCAGAAGCCCCGCCATCATATCGGAATAGGAACGCCAGACATTGTGCCCTTTATATGTTTTCTTATGTTTGGCCCGCATGGATGTCACCCCTTATTCTTTCTGCGGAACAGGACCGGCTGGGCGGCAAGCTTTTCCAGATGATTCAGCTTCTTTATCATTTCGTCCAGCAGCTGTTCTGTCTTCTCCTGTTCAGAAGAGAGACCGGTATTGGCAGCCTGTCGTCTGCGGATGTCCTCCAGCTGTGCTGAAAGCGCGGCAAGCTCATCCAGAATCTCCGCGTTGGACTGCACCGGTCCCATCTTTGCAATCTCGTCCGTATATCCCTGAAGCTTCTGGTTGTTCGTCTCCCAGACATCAGAGAAATTCTCGATTGTCTGGTACATGAAGCGGATGTATTCCTGATAGGTGGCGGTCTGTTCTTCATTGATGCGGAACGCATCCTTCTGCGCCTTTGTCAGCTGGCTAAGCGTTTGCTCATTGTACTGCTCGGACTTTTCCACCTGGCTTTGCAGGTCGCCGAACATTTTCTGCAGGCGGGTCATCGAGCGGTCCATGAAGTCTGTGTAAGCGGACTGAGCTCGTTCAAGCTGTTTCGCCGACTGATTGAGCTTGTGGAACGAATCGTCCATGTCCGTATGAATATCGGTAATGATCGCATCGCAGATCTTCGCGACAGAGTCTGCCTGACTCTGCGAAAAGGTATCCACAATCTGCCGGATGGAATCTGTCATCTGCTGAAAGGCCGGTGTGATGGTCACTTCAAAGCTTTTGGCCATCTGCTCCGTGACAATCCGGGTCATCTCATCCGTTATCTCTTCATGACTCTTCGTCTGTTCCATCAGCCGTGACGCGGCATCCACTTCCCGACTGGGACGTACGTACAGATAGAATGTATCTGTAAAATCGTCGAGATGATCCGACATATCGGAAAGCTCACTGCGCAGGTTAAAAGAAAACGGCAGAGAGAGCGCAAGACCGTATATGGACGTAACAAACGCCACTTTGATACCGTCGATCAGCGGTGATACGGAATCGGCCATCTGCTCATAGCCGGACGGATCAAAGCTCCGAAGTCCAAGCACCAGACCGATAAATGTGCCGAGAATACCAAGACTTGCCAGAATATCCGGGATCAGTTCAAGAAGAGATCGATGGATATAGGTCTCAATGGAATCTTCATTGATGAAATCTGCGAGATCGCAGGAGCCGTCCGGATGCTTTTCGGACATTTCGCAATACTGGGAATAACAGTCGTCCAGAAAACGCTCTCCGAAGAACCCTTTTTGCGGAAGCTGCCTGGCATCGGCACCGGCTGCGCGGATCGCTTCGGCGCCTTTCAAAAGAGCCCTGCTGATCCGCATCAGACGCAGCATTCCCGTGAACAGAGAAGCCAGAATCGCAATCAGCATCACGGCCAGAAATCCGAGATTGACTGCGAGTGAAGTGACCTCCACATCACGGCTGATATAGGTGATGAACACGCAGACACCGATGGCCAGGACGGCCGTCAGAACAGAAATAAACCTTCTTATGTACAAATAAATCCCCTCCCCCTTATTTGTTTTTGTTCTCCCGGGGTGTCAAGCCTCCGGGATTCCGGTAACAGATACAACGAGTATAATGAAAAAACACAAAAAAGTAAAGTAATGAGGAGAAACCTTAAGAAAAAAATACAGAATACAACGGCACAGCGGGGCTTGCGGATGAGAAGGACAGCGTGTATAATCAAAACGCGGCTGAACAGGCCGGTACAGAAGAAGGGAGAGATGAGGCAATGATCAGACAGATTGTGGCTTTTGTAGAGAACAGGAAGGGTGTTGTAAGGCAGATGACGTCTGTGCTGCGTGATGAAAAAGTCGGTATCTGCGGACTTTCTACCGTAGACTCCCCGGAATTCGGCATTGTCCGGATGATCGTGGACGAGCCTGACCGGGCGTTATCCGGCCTGGCAAAAGCCGGTTTTGTTGCGAAGGATTGTGAAGTGATAGCGGTACAGATGGGCGCGAGCGATGATATGGAGCCGCTTCTGCAGGCAATCGAGGATGGAAATGTCAATATCAATTATTTCTATTCCTCGTTTGGAAGTGATGCGAAGACGCCGGTGCTGATTCTGAACACCGCCGACATGGACGAGACAGAAGCGCTGCTTGCAAGCCACGGATTTATATGCCTGTGACCAATATCCGGTATTCTGGGGAGAAGGGGATTATGACAGCACGAAGGATAAGGATTGTTTTTGCCGTTCTGATGGGGGCATGCGCTGCATTGGGTGCAGGTGGATGCTCCAGAAGCGTGATCAATTATCAGATTGCCGAGAGCATCGGAACGGTTGGAGAATATGAGAACAATGCCCCGGTGGAGACACCGAAAATGCAGGCGGAGCGCGAGCTGGAGGAAGCCGAGGCTGATCTGGAAGCGGAACGGACGGCTGTTTTGGAGGAAGCGGCGGCTCTGGCGGCCGGATACTGGTATGATGAGGCGATCACATTGCTGGAAGAAAGCAGCCTGCTCTCGGAGGATGAGAGGGCTGCAGCCGCGATCGAGGAGTACGAGTCGGCAAAAAATTCTCTGGTGGTGTATGACGGGGAGGTTCTCCATCTGAACTTTCCGAATCTGATCGCGGATACCGCTCTGGCGATCGACGGCGACAGCTACGCGACGACCTACAGCCAGAATCTGATCACACTCGATGAGTTTGAGGGGATCCTGACACAGCTTTATGAGAATGATTACATCCTGATCGATATCCATTCGCTGGCGGATGAGACGGACGACGGCTTTGGCGACATTACGCTTAACGCGGCTTCGCTGATGCTGCCCGAAGGGAAAAAACCACTGGTCTTTTCCGTAGAGAATCTCAATTACGCGAATGTGCGCAGCGGAGACGGAATCGCCACGAGACTGGTGCTGGACGATGAGGGAGAAGTGGCGGCTGCCTATGTCGATTCCAAAGGTGTGACACAGACAGGTGCGTACGACACGGTTCCCGCGCTGGAGCAGTTCATTGAGGAACATCCGGACTTTTCTTACCAGGGCGCGCGGGGCATCATCGGCCTGTCCGGCAAATACGGAGCGTTTGGCTATGAAGTGGAAGAAGACAGCGACGTGAACTGGGAGAGCAATGCAGACACTGTGAAACAGATTGCCGCAAAGCTTACTGAGGGGGGCTGGACCTTTGCGACACAGGGCTACAGCTATACCTATATGAAGGATCTGTCTTATGACAATCTGGTAGAAGATATCATCAAATGGGAAGATGCGATTGGCAGTCTGGTCGGGGACTGCGATACCCTGATCTACCCCTATGGATCGGAAGTGGAATATATTTCTGATGAGTCTGTTTATCTGACCGGATCCGGCTACATCTATCTGGTCGGACTGTGGGCATCGGATGATTATCTTGCGGTCAACGAGACCTATCTGCGTCAGACCAGACGCTCAATCACGGGCTACCTGCTGGAAAATTATCCGGAATATTACGCATCATTTTTCACGGTTTCGGAGATCCTGGATGATGTAAGGTGAGAGCAGCGGGCCGCAGGCATACTTCCGGACAGCAGGCCGCAGACCGCAAAAACGGAATTGTTGAGAAAAAATTAAAATACTATGATAACTCTTGCTATTTTTTTAGCTTAGTGGTATGATTCATAACATATGCGGACTTCTTTTGTGATTTTTACGGGAGTGCAGAAAAAGAAGCCGGAAGAGGAATGAGTATAAGTTTTAATGGAGGGAACATTTTATGATGAACAAGAGCAAAAGATGGCTGTTGGCGTTGTTGCTGTGCGCTACTGTAGTATTCGCGGCGACCGGATGTGATCAGCTGAAGAAAGAAACTGAGACGGAGACAGAGAGCGAGACAGAGACAGAGAGCGAGACGGAGACAGAAACAGAGAGCGAAACAGAGACGGAGACAGAGACAGAGACGGAGACAGAGACGGAGACAGAGGCACAGACTGAGCCGCAGACGTTTACACTGGATACCACGGTGGACGAGGAGAATGCGACTCTGACCCAGTATGATACGATTCGCGTGATGTATGCGCTTGACGATCTGAATGTGCGTACAGAGCCGGGGACAAGTGATACATCTGAGATATTTACCAGCTATGCAAGCGGCGACCAGATCAATGTGGTCGGAGAGACGACGAACTGGTATATGGTATCGATTGATGACTTTGATTCCAACGGATATGTATATAAGGAATATGTCGGCACTTCGGATGAACTGAATGGGACGGATACGACCGATACAGATACGATCGGCACGGATACGACAGGTTCAGATACGACAGGTTCAGATACGACGGCAGCGGATACTTCGACTGCCAGTACGACTTCCACGGATTCTGTTTCCGTAGACACATCCTCAACCGATGTAGAGTATGGTGTTGAGACCTATGCGGAAGTGTTTACGGTTGTAGCGACTGCGGGTGCCAATATGCGCTCGGAACCGTCGCAGGACGGCGAGATCATTGGTACGATCGCCTCAGGAACACAGGTTACTGCGGTAGGATATACAGATCGCTGGTATAAGATCAGTTACAACGGTACGGTGGGGTATGTGAATAAGAACCTGTTCAGCGCGGAGTAGTTCCCATTGTTGTCTAATGTGAAAAAGAAGTCCCGGTCCGGTTTCATGACGGTCCGGGATTTTTTCTTTGCTTCCAAATGCGGCTGTTTTGGACTGGTAACACAAAACGTAACTGTTCAGTACCTTCACAGTTACACAAAACTTACACATTTCAGTCACAGACATAACGCAAGGCTGCGGTATCGTTCTGAGTATATGTTTGAAAGTGTGCGGAGAATGTCCTCGATTCGCGGAAGCGACTCGGGACAGGATTCAGATAAAGTCTGTGAATGGAAGGAAAGCAGTTTTATGAGTGATGAATGGAACAGATTAAACCGGCAGATAGAGCGGGAACGAAAAGTGAGGAGGACACGTATTTATATAGGTGTTGTGATCGGCGCTGTACTGCTTCTGATAATCGGGATCAGTCTGATCATCCAGAGACTTTCCAATTACGACACCGGTATTGATGAGGCGCTTGGCTACGGGACCTCGGCGGACGCGGTGGTGACGGAGACGGAAAGCGAGTCGGAACCTGCAGCAGAGACGGAGAACGAGACAGAAACGGAAGCTGCATATGGCGATCTGGAAGATCTGAAAACCCTGATAGAAGATACGCTCGCCGATCACTCCGGTACATGGAGCGTTTATGTGAAAGATCTGGATGCGGGTAATTCTATCACCATCAATAACGAGAGCATGTATGCGGCCAGCCTGATCAAATTGTTCGTTATGCAGTCGTGCTATGAAAATATGGACGATCTGATCGCGAATTACTGTTCCATCAACAATACGAGTGAGGAGACCGCCGCGGCGACGATCGAGGATCGTGTGTATACGATGATTGTCTATTCGCGAAATGAATCTTACAATGAGCTTGTGCGGCTGCACAGCAGCAGTGGCAGCTTTACATCAGGCTGCAGGCTGGTCAACTCGTACATCGCGGAGAACGGATATGCGGGAACCGGCGTCTATACGACGCTGCATCCCTCGGATTCCAGTTATGAGTCGACCGGGGAAGGGACGAACCACACGACTGTAGAGGACTGCGGAGCGATTCTGGAGGCGATTTACAATGGTACCTGCGTCTCCGAAGAGGCTTCCGAAGCCATGCTGGAGATGCTTTTGCAGCAGGATGTCACGACGAAGATCCCGGCGGGCGTGCCGGATGGAATTTCTGTTGCGAACAAGACCGGAGATACCGACGAAGAGTCGCACGACGTAGCAATTGTATATGGAGAAAAGACGGATTATATACTTTGTGTCATGTCGACCGACGTGGATGAGATGGGAGCAGGGAATGCCGGGACTCTGGTCAAGGAGATTTCGACACTGGTATATGAGTTTTTGAACTGATTGTCTGCCCGCCGAAATATAAGGAGAAACGTGTATGGAAAAGTACATTATGGCGCTGGACGCCGGAACGACGAGCAACCGCTGCATTTTATTTGACCATGAGGGAACGGTCCGCAGCATTGCGCAGAAAGAATTTACCCAGTATTTTCCGCAGCCGGGATGGGTGGAGCAGGACGCGGACGAGATCTGGTCTACTCTGCTTGGCGTGGCAGTGGAGGCCATGCAGAAAATCGGGGCGCGTGCGGAAAATATTGCTGCCATTGGCATTACGAACCAGCGGGAGACCGCTATTGTGTGGGATAAAAATACCGGTGCACCGGTATACCGGGCGATCGTATGGCAGTGCCGGAGAACGGCGGAATACTGTGACAGTCTCGCGGAGCAGGGTATGGTAAACATGATCCGTGAGAAGACAGGACTGGTGCTGGACGCGTATTTTTCCGCGACCAAGATCCGCTGGATTCTGGAAAACGTAGAAGGGGCCCGGGAAAAAGCCGAGGCTGGCGAGCTTCTCTTCGGCACGGTCGAGACCTGGCTGATCTGGAAGCTGACCAGGGGGCGGGTGCATGTGACGGATGCTTCCAATGCTTCGCGTACCATGCTTTTCAACATCCATACTTTGCAGTGGGACGAGGACATTCTTAAGATACTGGAAATCCCCGCATGCATGTTGCCGAAGGTGGTGGATTCCAGCGGCGTCTATGGAATGACGGACAGCTCTTATTTCGGCGGGGAAATCCCGATCGCGGGCGCTGCGGGCGACCAGCAGGCGGCACTGTTCGGACAGGCCTGCTTTGCCCGCGGAGAAGTGAAAAATACGTATGGGACAGGCGGCTTCCTTCTGATGAATACAGGCAGTACACCGGTCACTTCCCAGAGCGGACTGGTGACGACGATCGCCTGGAGCATCGGCGGCAGGGTGACTTACGCGCTGGAGGGTTCCATTTTTGTTTCCGGAGCGGCTATCCAGTGGCTGCGTGATGAGATGCGCATGATCGATTCCGCGCCGGATACTGAGTGGATCGCCGGGCGGGTGCCGGATTCCAACGGCTGCTATGTCGTACCGGCTTTCACCGGGCTTGGCGCACCTTACTGGGATCCCTACGCGCGCGGCTGCATCGTTGGCCTGACGCGCGGTGTGAACAAATACCACATCGTGCGGGCAACGCTTGAATCGCTCGCCTACCAGACAAGCGACGTCCTGCAGGCGATGGAAAAGGACTCCGGCATCCGTTTGACCGGTCTGAAGGTTGACGGCGGCGCAAGCGCCAACAATTTCCTGATGCAGGTACAGTCGGACATCCTTGACCAGAATGTTTACCGGCCGGGCTGCATTGAGACGACAGCCATGGGCGCTGCTTATCTGGCCGGTCTCGCGGTCGGCTACTGGAATGGTGCTGAAGAGATTCATGCGAACTGGAAGACGGAGCGCGTATTTTCCCCGCAGATGGCCCAGGAAGAGCGCGAAAAGCGCCTGAAGGGATGGCATAAAGCGGTTCGGTATTCATTTGGATGGGCGAAAGAGGATTAAAAGCAACGTAACAGTCTTTCGCTGTTACGAGTAAAATTGCGTTGACAATACAGGGCAAAATGATAGAATGCCATTTGGAAAACAGTTACAGGGAAGACAGATTATGAGGAGGAGAGATTATGAAACTGCTGTTTATACGTCACGGAGATCCGGATTATTCCATTGATTCTCTGACTGAAAAAGGCTGGAAAGAGGCGGAATATCTTGCGGAACGCATCGCAAAGCTGGATGTCCGCGATTTTTATGTATCTCCGCGCGGACGCGCGAGGGACACGGCTTCACTGACATTGAAAAAAATGAACCGGACAGCCACCCAGCTTGAGTGGCTGCGCGAATTCGCTCCGCGGATTGACCGGCCGGACCGCAAGGATTCGCCGGTCTGCTGGGACTGGCTGCCGCAGGACTGGACGGCGGACGAACGTTTTTATCATCCGGATCAGTGGTATGAGTCGCCTATTATGAAGGCAGCCGGGATGAAAGAAGAATATGAATGGGTCGCAGAAGGCCTGGATACGCTTCTGGCGCAGTATGGTTATGTCCGCGACGGCCATCTTTACCGCACGGAGCAGGGAAACAACGACACGCTCGTGTTTTTCTGCCATTTCGGTGTCACCTGTGTCCTGCTGGGACATCTGATCGGTGCGTCGCCGATGGTGCTCTGGCACGGGCTTTGCGCGGCTCCGACCTCGGTGACTACGGTGGTGACCGAGGAGCGCAGGAAAGGCATTGTGAGTTTCCGCGCGAGTACATTTGGGGATGTTTCCCATCTTTATGTGAAAGATGAACCGCCCGCGTTTTCAGCCCGGTTCAGTGAATGCTATGAGAATGAAGGGGAACGGCTGGACTGAATTTGCCGGTAGACTCTTTGTTGTATTTGTGTTATGATAAAGCCATAAAGCACGGGTACTTTTCATTTAACAGGCAGGTGCCGACAATTTTGAAAGGAGTGGTTTTATGCCTACAAACGAAAAAGAATATAATGGTTATCTTTTTGACCAGCTGACGTTAATCGAAGACATTGAGAGAGCCACTGAAACCGGAGATATGGATGCTGTAAAGGCTGAACTGTCCAGAAAAAAAAGACAGGTGGAGCGAAAATTGTATCAGGAACCACCGCTTTCACAGGATGGTATGAAATAAACCCAAATTCCGTCGGGCTTGTACCGACGGAGTTTTCTTATGTACAGGAGCATATCGCGCAGCCTGATTTCAGGGCTGCTGCGTAAAACAGGAAAGAAGGATGCGAGTTTGAAAACAGAACGCTTGTTTTATAAGGACACATATATGCAGGAATTCACGGCAACGGTTCTGGATTGCTGCGAAGGGAAAAAGGGCTTCGAGGTGATTTTATCGGCTACGGCTTTCTATCCGGAAGGCGGCGGACAGCCGTATGATACGGGAATTCTGCAGGTGACGGGAATGAGCCCCGAGAGAGATACGGAGAAGAGCATAACCTGGGAAGAACCGTCACATGCAAGTGCGGATCAAAACATAACGCTTTGCATAAAGCCGGAAGCGACAGATGCAGAGCCGATAAAATCGGAACCGACAGGAACAGTTCACGTCCTCGAAGTGCATGAGAAGAACGGCGAACTGATCCATTATACAGATGCCGCTCTGCCTGTCGGTGCGCAGGTCTTTGGAAAGATCGACTGGGAGCGCCGTTTTGACCTGATGCAGCAGCATTCCGGGGAGCATATCGTGAGCGGGCTGGTACACGCGGCCTACGGTTATGACAACGTTGGCTTTCACATGGGCAGTGATGTGATCACGATTGATTTCAATGGCGGCCTGGATGAGGCAGCCCTGCAGGAGATAGAGGCGAAAGCAAACGAGGTCATCTGTCAGAATCAGGAGACGAAAATTTTCTATCCGTCAGCAGAGGAACTTAAGACACTTCCGTATCGGAGCAAAAAAGAACTGACCGGCGAGGTGCGGATCGTAGAGTTTCCGGTAAAGAGAAATGGTCGGACGGAGAATGAAGCGGCTGCGGATATGAACGCCGGAAGTGGGGAACATCCGGAAATTGATATTGCAAGGCTTCCGTATGCAGATATGTGCGCCTGCTGCGGGTTGCATGTGGCGCGTGCCGGTGAGATCGGAATGATCAAGCTGCTGTCTGTAGTAAAATTCCGCGACGGCGTCCGCATTGAAATGATCAGCGGTAAACGGGTGCTTTCTTATTTGAATATGGTAAATGCGCAGAATCATCAGATTTCCGTGCTGCTTTCTGCAAAGCCGGATCGAACCGCAGATGCTGTAAAGAGAAGTCTGGACGAAAACTTCCGGCTGAAAGGCCGTGTCCTTGCGCTGGAAGAAAAGATGTTCGCGCAGGAAGCGGAACGGCTTGCCGGAGCTGGTGACGTCCTGTTATTTGAAAAAGATATGGAAGCAGACAGCGTGCGCAAGCTTGCCGTGGCGGTCATGGAGACCTGCGGCGGCCGCTGTGCGGTATTTTCAGATAACGGAGACGGCACTTATAAATACGCGCTCGGTGAAAAGGACGGCGATCTGCGTGCGCTGGTGAAAGAGATGAACCAGGCACTTGAAGGCCGTGGCGGCGGCAAGCCGTTTTTCGCGCAGGGGTCTGTGCATAGTGAAGAGAAAGAAATCAGACAGTTTTTTGACAACAGCAGCAATTGATTTTTGCCTGTTTTGCCGGACTTCCTGATTGTAAAAGAAAATCACGCTTGCTATACGTAAGCAGTGATTCTCTATGGTTCTTATGCCAGAGGTGATTTTGACAGTGAGAGTGATATTGATATTATGGTTTTGCTTGATCTTCCGGATGAACAGATGGCAGAGGCGAGGAAGAAGATGCGTCGCATTGCGGATGATCTGGACTTGAAGTATGACTGCGTGATTTCGTCGATTTTCCAGTCATATGACTCCTTTGAAAATTATAAGTCCGTATCTCCGTTTTATCAGAATGTAGAGAGGGATGGTGTGTTAGTTGGATAGTGAGTTTGAAAAAAGGAAAGCCGCTTCTTTGTGTAAAGGAGCGGCAATATTTATGCCCTTATCTTTCTTATAATTCTATTATTTTAAAAACACACAATATCATAAAAATTCTGCAAAATATGTGCAAAACAAGGAAAATTACAGTTGATTTTTACTTTTAAAATCGTATAATTTGATTGTGATTTTGCATAATTATTGCAGAATGGAGGAATGGAATATGTTGTTGCGATTCAGAATAAAAAATTATAAGTCTTTTGCGGATGAGGCGGTGTTTTCCATGGAAGCCGCTCCGAAGCAGAAGGGACTTGATTATAGTCTGGGAAATATAAAATTCAAAAAGAGAACAGTCAAGAGCCTGAGTTCCTCGGTTATTTATGGACCTAATGCATCAGGTAAATCGAATGTGATCGGTGCAATGGATACGCTGCGATCCATTGTCCTGAGAGGCCATATACGAAATACAGAAGAACAAAACTCACCAAATCCTGCAGCTGAATCCTTAGAGCTTATACCCAATAATACACTTGCAGTGGCAAAGCCGGTAGAATTTGACATTACCTTTATGGAGAATAATCTCCTGATAAGGTATGAAATCATCTTAGATATTGGCTCATTTTTGGATTATAAGTATAACAGGAAAATCATTCGTGAAACCTTAAGTGTTAATGAGTCAGTGATTTTTAACAGGGACGAGGATCTTGAGATGGGGAACCTGAACGTGATCAGAAAATACTTGTCTCCGTCTGTTGCTTCCAACATGGACGGAATCGGCCAGATTGCAATGGACAGTCTGCACCCGGAAGAATTGTTCCTTATGAATGGTTTTAAGCTGTTGTATTCACAGGAATTGGTGAAGAAAATAGCGGGGTGGTTCGCCAATAAGTTCATGGTTATCTGTAGGGCGGATTCCTTGCAGCTGATTAAACGGTTTTCTGATCCGCAGAAGCCGACGATATATATTGAGAAAACGACCAATCAGGCGGCCGAGTTGTTTGGTATTAATTCCAACGCAGTGGGATATGTTGCAGGCGACGATGATTCAGGAGCAAAGCTGTGTTCCATCTTTAGGGATGAGAAGAATCGGAAAATAACAACAATGGCGGCAGAATTGTTTGAATCCTATGGAACGATTCGGTTTATTACCATTTTTCCATTGGTGATAAAAGCAATCCTGACAGGGGGGACTTTAATCGTGGATGAATTTGATGCCTCCATTCATCCGATGGCGCTTATGAATATCATTACTATCTTTCATAATGACGACATCAATGTCCACCATGCGCAGTTGATATTTAACACGCATAATCCGATATTCCTTAATTCCAACCTTCTCAGGAGGGATGAGATTAAGTTTGTGGAGCGTGATGATGACACGCATCTCAGTGTCCTTTATGCCCTTTCGGATTTTGGTACGACTGGCGATAAAGGTGTCAGAAAGCATGACGACTATATGCAGCATTATTTTGTCAGCGAATATGGTGCAATTAAAGACATAGACTTTACGCCGATTTTCGAGGAAATCATGAACCGGGAAAGCGAGGGGGATAGTGAGTAACAGGAAAGCCACTAAAAAGTATTACTTCACTGTTGAAATATGTCGACCGCAATCCCATTGGCTTTAGACGATGGGTTAAGGTCGACAAAAGCAAATTTTTGTGTTAGAATTTCAGTATGACAAAATGGAAATCTAAAAACAGGCATAAATATTTATTGCAGTATCACATTATTTTCGTATGTAAATACAGAAAAAAACTGCTGGCTTCCAGCCAGATATCGGATGATATCAAACAGCTTTCTTACGAGATTTGTCAGAAATATCGGGTTATTATCAAATACATGGAAACAGATAAAGATCACATTCACTATATGATAGAGACTGAACCTACAATATCGATCAGCAAAAAACATACTTTTTGGACGGATGGATATTTTGCCTGCAGTGCAGGTAATGTTTCAGAAAAAGTGTGAAAAGAGTATATAGAAAAACAGGGTTAGGAAAGAAGGCGGCAACAGATGCTAAAGGCATATAAGTATCGGATAT
>JAJQIL010000032.1 GCA_021199235.1 Lachnospiraceae bacterium
TCTCACGAAAATTCAAAATCTCCGTCTGCCTTCCCCACCCCGTGAATAGTAACAACTTTTTCAGCAGCGAAACGTCTTTGGTGGCCGATCAGGGACCTTTACTCCATCGCGGTCGCCGGGATTATGGCGGTGGCCATTCTGCTGGCCTCTGCCGTTGTGCGTTTGTGTTTTTATGACCGGATGAAAAACGGAAATTGATTCTGGTTGGAAAAACACAGAAATATATGCGAATTCGGGTTGGAAAAACACGGAAATGCGCACGAATTCAGGTTGGAAAAACACAAAATATTAAAGGAAATACGGTTGTATAAATACGACCATTATGTTATAGTAAACGACAACAATAGTTTGCCGTTCACTTATGAACAGGAAAAACCAGAATTTCAGAGGTGTGCCGTATGATCAACAGAAAAGCGGAAGAAGAGATGGAGCATTTCTTAAAAGAGGGCAGGAACAAGGCGCTTCTTGTCACCGGTGCAAGACAGACGGGGAAGACGTTTTCCATCCGCCGTGTGGCTGGAAAACTGAATCCGGATTTTGTCGAACTGAATTTTCTGGAAAACCGCGATGCCAGGGAACTTTTTGCGTCCGCGCGTGACAGCAGGGAGATTTTATTGAGTATTTCCGCCCTTTCACAGAAGGAATTAAAGCCTCATGAGACGATTATTTTTCTGGATGAGATACAGGAATGTAAAGAAATTCTGACAGCGATCAAGTTTCTGGTGGAAGAGGGCAGCTACCGATATGTTTTAAGCGGGTCTCTTCTGGGGGTGGAAATGAAAAATATCCGTTCCATGCCGGTTGGCTATATGGGGATTATCGAAATGTTTCCGCTGGACTTTGAGGAATTCTGCCGGGCGAATGGGGTGAGCGATGCTGTGCTTACACATGTGTCTGAATGCTTTTCGGAAAAGAAGCCGGTGATGGAAACCATCCATCAAAAGCTGCTGTCTCTGTTCTGGCTGTATCTGATCGTGGGCGGGATGCCGGAGGCAGTGCGCGTATATCTGGAGACGAACAATCTTCGGGAAGTCTACAACGTGCAGAAGTATATCTGCGAATTGTACCGGCAGGATATCGCGAAATACGATCCGGAGGAAAGGCTGTATCTGTCAGAGATTTTTGACCTGATTCCCAGTGAATTGAACAATCAGAACAAACGCTTTATTATGAAAAACCTGAATGAGCGGGCGGTCTATTCAAAATATGAAAACAGCTTTCTCTGGCTGAAGGAGGCAGGCGTGGCGCTTCCGGTTTATTGTGTGGATGAGCCGAAGCCTCCGCTGATTTTGTCAAAGGCCACGAATCTTTTTAAATTGTTTGCTTCGGACGTGGGACTTCTGGCGAGTATGTATGCGGAGGGAATACAGATTCAGATTTTAAAGCATGAAATTGATATCAATTATGGCGCGATATTTGAAAATGCCGCCGCACAGGAGCTGCACAGCCACGGGTTTCCGCTTTACTATTACCGGAATAAGAAGCTGGGAGAACTGGATTTTGTGATCGAGCAGAAGGGAAAGGTGATTCCCATTGAGATCAAATCCGGAAAAACGTATAAAAGGCATTCGGCCATGAAAAATATGATTGAGACATACAAATCGACGGAGCCTTTGGTATTTTGTCTGGATCAGCTCTCGGTGGAAGGACCGGTTGTGTATTGCCCGGTTTATATGCTGATGTGTTTAAAAAAAGAGGAACTGGGTGACGTGATTTATAAAATACCGGAATAAAGAAATTTAGTAACTATTCAGGACAGTACTTCGCACTTGCTGCGCAGTACGTAAGAGAACGTAGAAATTTACTGATCTGATGATTCGTAATTGCGCAATCAGTTATCGTAAGCAGAGTCGGGAGGAGGCATTTTTATGGGCGAACAGGCGGGAAAAACAGCAGCGGGAAATGCCCCGGATCTGGCTGGCAAATGTAAGGCAGGTAAAAGGATATGCGCCGGTCTTCTGGCTCATGTCGACGCCGGAAAAACGACGCTGGCGGAGGGCATCCTGTATCTGACCGGAGGCATACGTCATCTGGGCAGGGTCGACCATCAGGATGCCTTTTTGGATAATTTTGCGCTGGAACGGGAGCGGGGGATCACCATTTTTTCCAAGCAGGCGCAGGTGGTGCTGCGCCCGGGGACAAGTGCTGCGGCCGATCATGCTGCAGCTGCTTTGCGTGAAGGATCTATGGGTTCTCTTTCGCCGCGGAAAGATGGGCTGGAAGATTCGGATCTTCACCTGACGCTTCTTGACACCCCGGGGCATGTGGATTTTTCCGCGGAGATGGAACGGACGCTGCAGGTGCTGGATTACGCAGTGCTGGTGATCAGCGGCGCAGACGGTGTGCAGAGTCATGTGGAGACACTGTGGCGGTTGCTGGCACGCTATGAGATTCCGGTATTTCTGTTTGTCAATAAAATGGATCAGCCGGGGACGGATCGGGCGGCGCTGCTGGCAGAGCTGACGCAGAAGCTGGATGAAAGGTGCGTGGATTTTTCCGGTGAGCAGGCAGTCGGAAGAATGTCCCAAAGGGCTGCTTTAAGGGATATTGCCTGCAAAAATGCCGACAATAAGAACGCCGACAGTAAGAATGCCGATAGTAAGAATGCGTCATCAAAATGGAATGCGGCGGCTGCAGGAGAAGATGGCGGATGTTTTGCGTCAGAAGAATTTCAGGAAGCCCTGGCGATGTGCGATGAGGAATTGCTGGAGATTTACGCCGCCGGAGAGACGATTGGGCCAGAGGCGATCCAGAGCGCGATCGCAGCCCGAAAGGTATTTCCCTGTTATTTCGGTTCGGCGCTGAAGCTGTGGGGTGTGCAGGAGCTGCTGGACGGAATCCGTGTCTACAGCGTTTCGAAAGAATATCCGGACGAATTCGGCGCGAGGGTTTACAAAATCACGCATGATGCGCAGGGCAATCGTCTGACGCATATGAAAATCACCGGCGGTACGCTGCGGGTGAAGGACGTGCTGACGAACCGCAGAAAAGGAGAAAGCCCTGAATCCGGCGGAAAAGGAGAAAACTCCGGAACGGACGGATTAAGTGAACGGGGCAGAGGAACAGTCTGGGAAGAAAAAGTCAATCAGATACGCATTTTTTCCGGCGCGGGCTATGAAGCCGTGGGCGAGGCCGGGGCGGGAAGCATTTGCGCAGTCACAGGGCTGGAGCATACCTACGCGGGAGAAGGACTGGGCGCGGAGCCGGAAGGAGAACTTCCGGTGCTGGAGCCGGTCCTGTCGTATCGGATTGAACTGTTGGAAGGGACGGATGTGCATCAGGCGTTCCGGCAGCTGAAGCAATTGGAGGAAGAAGAACCGCAGCTGCATATTACGTGGGTGTCGGGAGCCGGAAGGCACATGACAGACGGCAGTTCTGCCCTGCGTTCTGATGAGAGGAATTCAGGGGGGCGTTCTGCCGGAGCAGCTGCCGCACCGCAATCCGATACTACGGCGCCCGGAAAAGACAGTCGGATGAGCAGCGGTACCGGTGAGATCCATGCGCAGCTCATGGGCGAGGTGCAGATCGAGATTCTGCAGAGTATGATCCGGGAGCGTTTTGGCCTTGCCGTGAAATTTGGCGAGGGCAGCATTCTGTATCGCGAAACGATTGCGGCACCTGTCGTCGGCATGGGACATTTTGAGCCGCTGCGTCATTACGCGGAGGTGCATCTTCTGATGGAACCGGCAGAACGCGGCAGCGGCCTGCAGTTTGACTCGGTCTGCAGCGTGGATGATCTGGCCCTGAACTGGCAGCGCCTGATCCTGACGCATCTGGAAGAAAAAACGCACCTCGGCGTGCTCACCGGGTCTGAGATTACGGATATGAAGATCACGCTCATTGCGGGAAGAGCGCATCAGAAGCACACAGAGGGCGGCGATTTCCGGCAGGCGACCTACCGCGCCGTGCGGCAGGGACTTTGCCGTGCGCAGTCGGTTCTGCTGGAGCCGGTCTACAGCTTCCGCATGGAAGTGCCGATGGAATCTGTGGGGCGGGCGCTGTCCGACATTCAGCGCATGTACGGTACTGCGGAGCCGCCGGAACTGATGCAGTCGACGCATGGATACAAAGGTGCCGGGGGCGGTGCTGCGATATCGGGGACTGCCGGAATGCCAGATGGCAGCATTTCATCAGGCAGCGGTTCACCGGGCGGCAGTTCTTCATCGGGTGCCGGTTCGCCGAACAGTGCCGGATCGGCTGATGGCGACTGGATGGTGATCCGGGGCACCGCGCCGGTCGTGACGATGCGCGGCTATCAGAGCGAGCTTCTTTCCTATACAAAAGGCCGCGGCCGCCTTTTCTGCCGGATGAGCGGCTATGAAGAGTGTCACAATGCGCAGGAAGTCATAGAGGCACGCGCGTATGATGCGGAAGCGGATCTGGAGAATCCGTGCGGATCGGTGTTCTGCGCGCATGGAGCCGGTTTTGTCGTGAACTGGGAGGATGTGCCGGATTATGTGCACATCGCCGGGACGGATGCGTTTGCGGCGGATGCATTTGCGGAAGATGCGGAGACGAAGCTGCGCGGGGAAAATCCGGCACGTGACCTTGCGGATGTGTCTGACAGGAGCGGATTGCGCGGAGCGTATGGATCGCGTGACGCACAGTCGGACGCTGTTCAACTGCACCGTGCGGGAAGTGGAGCATCATTAGACAACAGCCGCGAAAGAGATGTATCGGGACGGGGAGTGCCCCGCAGTGTACGTACCAGTGCAGCTCCTGCCCCTTCGGTCAGTGATGAGGAATTAAAACAGATTTTTGAACGGACATACGGTGAATCAAAGTGGGATACCAACCGTTCCCGTTATGGCTCCGGAACCGGGACAGGACGGACGTCCGATGCGGATGGAACTGTCAGGGATTTCAACAGGAAGCGGAAGTCCGCGCATTTGGCGGGTGCTGAAGAGTGCCTTCTTGTGGACGGCTACAACGTAATTTTTGCCTGGGACGAACTGAAAGAACTGGCAAAGACCAGCCTGGAAAGCGCCCGCGGGCGGCTTCTCGACCTGATGAGCAATTATCAGGGTTACAAAAACAATTATCTGATCGTGGTATTTGACGCGTACCGGGTAGAAGGCCATGCGACAGAGGTTTCCCGCTATCACAATATTTATGTTGTTTTTACAAAGGAAGCGGAGACGGCTGATCAGTATATCGAGAAAACAGTGCGCCTCATCAACCGGAAATATCATGTGACTGTGGCGACTTCGGATGCGCTCGAGCAGGTCATTATCTTCGGCGCGGGAGCGTCCCGCATGTCTGCGCTGGGCCTGCGCGATGAAGTGGAACTGATGCAGAAGGATCTGCGGGAGAATTATCTGAACGTGCAGCCCAGGGGCGGAAAAGTGTATCTGCTGGATGAAAACAAGAATTATTTGTAAGCCTTGCGGTGCAATCGGACAGGAGGGCGGCATGCCGCTCGCCATCCTCTCATGGGCTTCTTCAGGATTTTCATTCAGAAACTTCGTTTCCATAAAGCAAAAATGCTCTGCGAAGGCGCATTTTTTATGCGCAGGGTCGGGAAAGGAGATTTGCGGCTAAAGCCGCCCCGACCCGCGCGGGCGAGTAGGGGACAAGGCCCTCTACTCGATTAAAAATCTTAATGAATTGTTTTGTGGAATTTAATTGAAAAGCTTGCATTATGGCTCTGAATTTTGTATCATAGGAATAGATTTTTGGCAATAGTTACGGTTTGGGGGTAATATATAAAACACAGGAGGTTACGAAAATGGGCTTCGATAAGGAAAACGCAAAGAAGACGATCGAGAGCGGCAAGGCGGTACTTGGTCTGGAGTTTGGCTCCACGAGGATCAAGGCGGTGCTGGTGGATGAGGCGAATCAGCCGATCGCTTCCGGCAGCCATGAGTGGGAAAATCAGCTGGTATATATGGATTTGCCCCCTCACCAGGGTTCGGCGGCAGGTCGTGCCGACCATGAAGAAAACGCTGCGCGTTTGGCCGGCACTGGAGTCTGGACCTACAGCCTGGATGCGATCTGGAGCGGACTTCAGGACTGCTACAGCGATCTGGCGGCGGATGTGAGGAAGAAATACGGCATTGTGATCGAGAATCTCGCGGCGATCGGTTTCAGCGCGATGATGCATGGCTATCTCGCGTTTGATAAAAATGATCAGCTTCTGGTGCCGTTCCGCACCTGGAGAAATACGATCACGGAGCAGGCTTCCAAAGAACTGCTTGACCTGTTCCAGTTCAATATCCCGCAGAGATGGAGCATTTCTCATCTGTATCAGGCAATCCTGAACGGCGAGGAGCATGTGAAGGATGTCGCATTCTTTACGACGCTGGCGGGCTACATACACTGGCAGATGACCGGGCAGAAGGTGATCGGTATCGGCGACGCGTCCGGTATGTTTCCGATCGACAGTGAGACCAGAGATTATAATCAGAAGATGATCGACCAGTTTGACGAACTGGTGGCGCCGAAAGGCTATCCGTGGAAGCTGCGCGATATTTTGCCGAAGGCGCTTCTCGCGGGCGAAGACGCCGGTGTCCTCACGGAAGAAGGCGCGAAGAAGCTGGATGTGTCCGGTATGCTGAAAGCCGGTGTTCCAATCGCTCCGCCGGAAGGCGACGCAGGCACCGGTATGGCTGCGACCAACAGCGTGGCGGTCCGCACCGGCAACGTATCCGCGGGTACCTCCGTATTTGCGATGATCGTTCTGGAAAAAGAACTTTCAAAGGCATATCCGGAGATCGACATGGTGACGACGCCGACCGGCGACGCGGTGGCGATGGTACACTGCAACAACTGCACCTCCGACCTGAATGCGTGGGTGGGCCTGTTCCGTGAATTTTCAGAGACCTTTGGTCTGGAAGTAGATATGAACCATCTGTTTGGTACTCTTTACAACAAGGCGCTTGAAGGGGACAAAGACTGCGGCGGCATCGTTGCGTACAATTATTTCGCGGGCGAGCCGGTGACCGGCCTGAACGAGGGACGTCCGCTTCTGGTGCGCACCCCGGACGCGAAGTTCAGCCTTGCGAATTTCATGCGCGCGAACCTGTACGCGTCTCTTTCCACGCTGAAGATCGGACTGGATCTTCTGCTGAAAAATGAGGATGTGAAGGTAGACAGGATCATGGGACACGGCGGTCTTTTCAAGACAAAAGGCGTCGGCCAGAGCATTCTCGCGGCAGCGATGGATTCGCCGGTATCCGTGATGGAGACGGCAGGAGAGGGCGGTCCGTGGGGCATGGCGCTTCTGGCTTCCTATCTCGTCAACAAAAAAGACGGAGAGTCTCTGGATGCGTTCCTCAATGAGAAGGTATTCGCGGGCAGCGAGGGAGTAGAGATTCAGCCGGATCCGGCGGATGTGGCCGGTTTTGACCAGTACATTGAGAGCTACAAGGCCGGTATCGCGATTGAGAAAGCGGCGGTCGAGGCGATCTGAGATACATAATGTGTGATTCCTGACTTGATGCGCAGAGGATTCCTGCATGAGAATTCTGTTTTATTGGTGCGCTGCGCAGCAGGCTTATCAGGAATAGGAGATACTGTTTAGACGGAATGAGACTGAATAAGGAGGGATAATTATGAGCAAATACGCAGGAACACAGACAGAAAAGAATCTTCAGGCGGCGTTTTCAGGAGAATCCGAGGCGAGAAACAAATACACTTATTTTGCTTCCACGGCGAAAAAAGAAGGCTATGAGCAGATAGCGGCTCTGTTCCAGAAGACGGCGGACAACGAGAAAGAGCACGCAAAGATGTGGTTCAAGGAGCTGGAAGGCATCGGCGACACGGCGGCGAACCTGTTGGCGGCGGCAGAAGGCGAGAATTACGAGTGGACCGACATGTATGAGGGCTTTGCGAAGACCGCCGAGGAGGAAGGCTTCAAGGAGCTGGCCGCAAAATTCCGCCTGGTAGCAGCGGTAGAGAAGCATCATGAGGAGCGTTACCGTGCACTGCTGAAAAACGTCGAGACGGCGCAGGTGTTCGAAAAGAGCGAAGTAAAAGTCTGGGAATGCCGCAACTGCGGTCACATTGTGGTTGGCACGAAGGCTCCGGAGGTTTGCCCGACCTGCAACCATCCGCAGAGTTATTTCGAGGTGCATGCAGAGAACTACTGATATATGTCGCAGCTTCGTTTTGCGAAGCTGTGACGCAGGCTGCCGCATCGCCCACAGGGCGATTCTGCATGCGGCGGCTTTCCCGATACAGGTCACAGATTTGTTTTATGTGAATCTGGCCCGCAGCCTGTAACTGTTCAGTACCTTCTCAGTTACGAGGGAAAATCCATTTAAAATCGCTGCGCGATGGGATTTTCCCTTGTAATATTTATGTTTTCATACGCACCTCGCAGCAAGTGCGAGGTACTGTCCTGAATAGTTACCCGCAGCTTACCATTTATGGGGGCTGCGGGTTTTTCTTTTCGATGCTGTTCAGAACAGCGGGCCACAGACCGCCTTCTGTTCTGAATTGTTTTACAAAATACTTGCAAAATGCAAAACAATCCTTTATAATAGTCCGTAAATCAGAACAAACGTTCGAACTGGAATGATCAGGAAAGGATTACAGGGCAGGGAATCGGTATTATATGAAGAAAAAGAAATTCGGGAAATCGACAGTCCTTTTTATCATATGCTGGCTTTTGATAAGTCTTTGGCATGGAGTGTTTTTCAACGAGAACGAGCTGACAGAACATGCCGCAGGACGTTCAAAAGCCGCGGAGAATGAGGAAGCTTCGTTTGAGATCCATATCCTCGATGTCGGGCAGGGTTTAAGCGTCCTCGTGGGAGCGGACGGATATTTTATGCTGTATGACGGAGGAGGACGTGAATACTCTTCCTATGTGGTAGCATATCTGAAAGAGAATGGCATTGATACGCTTTCGTATCTCGTTGCCTCTCATTACGATGAAGATCACATAAGCGGCCTGGTCGGTGTTCTCAATACGACCACGGTGGAGACTGCCCTGACACCCGATTATGCGGCAGACAGCGACATTTATCAGTCCTTTCGCTCCATGCTGGAGGGCAGCAGCGCGGCAGAAATTCATCCGGCGGCAGGCGATACGTATCAGCTTGGTTCTGCCGTGATACAGATTCTAAGCCCTGCGGCTTATACATATGAGGATGAGAATGACAATTCTATTGTCCTGCGTATAGAATACGGAGATTTCAGCTGCATTCTTACCGGCGACGCCGGAGAGGCGGCCGAGGCGGATATGATTGCGTCAGGGTACATTCTGGATTCCGACCTGTATGTTGCAGGACACCATGGGAGCTCCTCTTCCTCCTCAGAAGCCTTCGTCAGTGCCGTCTCCCCCGACTATGTTGTGATCAGCGCGGGAACAGGCAATTCCTATGGGCATCCGACAGAAAGAACACTGTCGACGATAAAGCAGTCCGGAGCAGAACTGTATCGCACGGATGTGCAGGGAGAGATCATCTGTTACACGGATGGAATAAGCTTCTGGTTTAACGCAGCTGCCTGTGATAACTGGCAGTCCGGGACGGAGCTTTCGCAGGAACCGGGCGTGTCATCGGACACTTTGACCGGATCATCGGAATACGTGCTGAATACGCGTTCCATGAAGTTTCATTATCCGGACTGCCAGAGCGTTTCTCTGATGAGCGAAGCAAATAAGGAGACAGTTACGGCCGACAGGGAGACTCTGATAGAGGAAGGGTATTCGCCATGCGGGAACTGCAATCCCTGATGTCTACTGTTTTTGCTGCTCGAAATATTCTGATGTCGGGGCGCCTTCTACCGGAGAAAGTGCTTAATCAGGAAGGATCCGAACAGTTACGGGAATGCCTGGTACTACAGTGGAAATCGAATTGCCGATTCGGAAAAATCCATCATCCGGGACGGATTGTCTGATTCTCAAACCGGGGTGGGTGTAGTATAATCATAACAATTCAGGACAAAGGAGAGAGTTCATTATGATGATGTATTATGCAATGCTTCTGATCGGGCTGATCTATCTGGTGCTGATGATCGTCATGCGGGTACAGCATGGATCGAACTGGCAGGCTACCGTTCTCAAAGCCTTTACCAGCTTCTTTTTCCTGATGACGCTTGGTGCTGCGATCCTGACGGAACGGGTGCATCTGCAGTTTGCCGTTTTCATCGGCGGCGGCCTGCTGCTGGGGCTGTTGGGAGATATCTGGCTCGATCTGAAATATCTGTACCCGCTGGATTCGGATATCTGGACGATGATGGGGTTCCTGATGTTTCTTGTGGGCCATTGCTTTTATCTGGCTGCGGTATTCCTTACGGTTGGCATTCAGGCGGCAGCCCTGATTGCCGGACTTGTCGGCGCAATCTTTGCGATCATCTTTATTTATGCCGGAGAGAAGCCGATGCATCTTACCTATGGGAAATTTAAGACCATATCCGCAGTGTATGGTTCGGTTCTCTTTTTTATGGCGGTGTATACACTTGGGTGTGCAATCCTTCTGCACAATCTCGGCCTGTTGGTCATGGGGATTGGCGGCGGCCTGTTTCTGCTCTCGGATCTGGTACTCTCCAATATTTATTTTGGAGAAGGCGAGCATGGACCCGTGTGGGTTGCGGTCAACTATGTCCTGTATTATGCGGGACAGTATATGATTGCGTCGTCCGTGCTGTGGATCGGGAAAGTGTTTTGAAATGGGGCGACCGCAATCCGGAAAACAGGTGTTATTTGCAGAAATAAGTTGAAAAACAGGCTAAAAGCGGTTATATTGTAAAAAGGTAATTGTTCGGGACAGTACTTCGCACTTGCTGCGAAGTACGTATGAAAACATATATTACGTGGGAAAAGCCCCATCGCGTAGCGATTTTAAATGGGTTTTTCCCACGTAACTGTGAAGGAACTGAACAGTTACGTAGGAGGTTGTTTTTACACTTTTTTTACAAATCCAAAGAGGAGGAACGGTTATGGAGAAAAAATTTGGGATCAGAGAAGTAGTAGCCATTGGTATCGGCACGGCGCTGTTCGTAGTGCTGACGAATGTACAGATTCCGGTCGGGTTTATCCCGAACACAGCAATGCAGACGCGTGTACCGGTGCTGGCGTTTTTCGCGGCAATCTTCGGACCGGTAGTCGGCGGTGCGATCGGACTGATCGGGCATGCGCTTGGAGATGCGCTGTTCTATGGAAGCGTGTGGTGGAGCTGGGTATTCCCGGACGCACTGTTTGGTCTGGCAGTCGGCCTGTTTGTGAAGCAGTATAAGGTACGTGAAGGCGGATTTGACAAAAAGGCGATCGTATTGTTCAATGTCGTGCAGGTGGTTGCGAACGCGGTGGCATGGATCCTGCTGGCGCCGGTTCTCGATATTCTGATCTATGCTGAGCCGGCGAACAAGGTGTTCACGCAGGGCGCAGTGGCATGTATATTGAACGTTGTGATCACAGCGATTCTGGGCACACTGCTTCTGGTGGCATATTCGAAGGTGGGCGCAAAGTCCGGCAGTCTCTCGAAGGAAGAGTAATCTCGCGGATGTTTTTTATAGAATGTTGCCGCGATGCCATCAACGAAAGAGGATGGGTGATTCACTTTCCCGGTATTGGAATTGCGTACGGATGATATCAGCGCAGAGGCGGGAAATAATGAGGATTAACACATGAATCCGATCATTGAGTTTAAAGACTATACGTTTAAATATCGGGCACAGAAGGAGCCAACTCTCCGGAATATCGATCTGGCGATCTATCCCGGGGAGAAGGCTCTGATCGTGGGACCATCCGGGTCAGGGAAATCGACTCTGGTGCACTGCATCAATGGGATGGTTCCTTTTTCATACCCGGGAGATGCGACCGGTACGCTGACCGTGAAGGAAAAGGATCCTGCGAAGACGGGGATTTTCGGAATGTCCAAAATTGTCGGGACAGTGCTGCAGGACACGGACGGACAGTTCATCGGACTGACAGTGGCGGAGGATGTCGCTTTTGCGCTGGAGAACGACTGTGTGCCGCAGGACGAGATGTTCAGCATGGTAAATGATGTCGCCGATGTGGTGGACATCCGGGAGCTTTTACCGAATTCTCCCACAGAGCTGTCCGGCGGGCAGAAGCAGCGCGTATCCATGGCGGGCGTATTGGTGGACGATGTGGATATCCTGCTGTTCGATGAGCCGCTGGCGAATCTGGATCCGGCGACAGGCAAGCGTGCGATCGACCTGATCGATAAGATTTGCCGGGAGCGGAGCAAGACAGTTATCATCATCGAACACCGGCTGGAGGACGCACTGTATCGGGATGTCGATCGGATCGTGGTGATCGGAGAAGGGCGTGTGGCGGCGGATTGCACGCCGGATGAACTTCTCGCTTCGGATATTCTGATCCGCGAAGGCATCCGCGAACCGCTGTATGTGACGGCACTCAAGCATGCGGGCTGCACGGTGCGTGCGGAAGATCATCCGCAGCACATTGAGACGATGAACCTGGATTCCTGTAAAGAACGCGTGAAAGAATGGTTTGAAGAGGTAGAGCTTCCGGAACCGAAGCCGAAGAAGGAATCAGCGCTGGAGGTTCTGAATCTGGATTTTTCTTACATATCCGGGCATCCGGTGCTCTCTGATATCCGTTTTCGGATTGAAAAGGGAGAGATGCTGGCGATCGTCGGCAAGAACGGTGCAGGAAAGAGTACACTTTCCAACCTGATCTGCGGCTTCTTACATCCGGACCGCGGTCAGATTTTGCTGAACGGATCCGATATTGCGGACAAATCCATCAAGGAGCGCGGGCAGGTCATCGGACTGGTGATGCAGAACCCGAATCAGATGATCTCCAAGCCCATGATTTTTGACGAGGTGGCTCTGGGGCTGCGTGTGCGCGGCGTGCCGGAGGAGGAAGTGAAGGAGCGTGTCTATGACAAGCTGAAGATCTGCGGCCTTTATCCCTTCCGCAACTGGCCGGTCTCGGCTTTGAGCTTTGGCCAGAAGAAGCGTGTCACTATCGCTTCGATCCTTGTTATGGATCCGGAGATTCTGATCCTGGATGAGCCGACAGCGGGGCAGGATTACCGGCATTACACGGAGATTATGGAGTTCCTGAAGGAGCTGAACGAGTCACTTGGCATCACAATTGTCATGATCACCCATGACATGCATCTGATGCTGGAATATACCGACCGCGCCATCGTGATCGCCGACGGACAGATGATCGCGGACGACACACCGGCAAACGTACTTACGAACGAGAGTGTGGCCGACCGGGCTTATCTGAAAAAGACATCCCTCTACGATCTCGCGGTGCGCTGCGGGATTGAGGATGCATCCGGATTTGTTGAACGGTTTATTTATTATGAGAGGACTGTAGCGCGAAAGGCAGCAGAGCAAGGCTCGATGGACGGCGCTTCGAAGGATGTAAAGGCGGCAGAGGAAGAGCAGACGGGAAATGAACCAGCCGGAAGGGCTTCGACAGGAAAGCCGGATGGAGCATCTGGCAGAAAAGCCCCGGCAGCGGGAAAGAAGGTGACTTCGGATGGCAGGTAGACTTCTTACATATATGCCCAAAGAGACATGGATTCATCGGCTTTCCGGCGTCTCCAAGATGATTTTTTTCCTGCTCTGGTCGATCACCGGGATGCTGACCTATGACACCCGGATCCTTCTGCTGATGCTGGTAATCAGTCTGGTGATCTTTAAAGTATCAAAGACCGAATGGAAGCAGGTCGGCACGGTGTTCAAGTTCATCCTGCTGTTTCTGTGCCTGAACCTGTTTGCGGTCTGGCTGTTTTCCCCTTATCAGGGTACGACAGTCTACGGCACAAAGACGGTGCTCTTAAAGGTGGTGGGAGACCACGACATCACTGCGGAGCAGCTGTTCTATGAATTCAACATCATGCTGAAATATTTCACCGTGACGCCGGTGGTGCTCATGTTTATCGTGACGACCAATCCGAGCGAGTTTGCGGCGAGCCTGAACCGGCTCGGCGTCAGCTACAACATCGGCTATGCGATCGCCATCGCCCTGCGCTATGTGCCGGACGTGCAGGCGGATTTTACAAAGATCAAGCATGCGCAGGAGGCGCGCGGTATCGAGATGAGTAATAAAGCCTCGATTCCGAGCCGCATTAAGAACATGAGCGCGATTATCTTTCCGTTGCTTTTTTCCAGCATGGACCGCATTGATGTAGTCAGCAACGCAATGGAGCTGCGCGGCTTCGGCAAGAACAAAAAGCGCACCTGGTATATGGGGAAAGCACTGGAGCGGAACGATTATATGACGATCGGCTTCGCGCTGGTGTTCATGGTCGCTGGTCTCGCGATCACATTCGCCGACGGAAGCCGATTCTGGAATCCTTTTAGGTGAATGTTTCTTATGATTGATAAAATGAGATGCGGAAATTGTAAAAGACGAGTAAAAAGAGCAAGGGATCGGTTAGCTCCTGCTCTTTTTTCTTTAAGTGTTTGTTTTGCCAGATATATTAATTGTTATCAGAAAATGGTTGATGAATTTATAGAGAATTTAAATTAATGCTAAGTTGACCATTTTCTTCTTCGGTTACATTGTTTTCATTTGATTGAACGCCGGTAAGGATATCTATCTTTGAATCTGGAATTTCTAATCCCCAGTTATCCCAACCATTATAGTTTTTTCGGGCAAATAATTCGATCTTTTCCTGATGAGGGAACATTTTTGTGATTCCGTCTATGACCTCTACAGGTTTTTCACTATGTTTGCCTCTTTGGACAGCTACCATCTGTCTGATATTTCGTGCACCTCTTGGCTGTGGAAACTTTCCCTTTTTAAATGCAAGAACAAATTCAGTTTGGGACAAGGCATATCTTCCGGGATTATGAACCATTTTGTCCCATACAAAAGCCATTGTTTTATATTCAAACCCCCAGGTTCTACCGAGTTCGATAGCATTGGCCATTTGTGGACCAGTAGTCCACATAAATAAAATACAATCATTATCTGTAATGGATTCTACAGGAAACTCTTTTAATTGTTTTAGCTTAAGTGTTGGATATTTAAATGTAGCAGAACTCAAAAAAATCTTTTTTTCGAACCCAATATTTTCACTTTTAATCGTGGTTTTATCATATTGCATTTTTCCGCCATAATCCCAGGGGGGATCAGCGTAAATGATCTGGTATTTTTTATTGGGTAATTTGGGATAAATACTTTCCAATGGATTGATTTTTGTTCTGGCCTTGGCTTGCTTGCTATAAAGTGAATATGCGGTTATTTCTGTGTTGTTTATTGCTGACATTCTGATTATATTTCCTTTCTAAACAATGTAATAAATGGTATGATCGCTAATGCCGAGTTTAATTAGTTGGTATTTTACAATATTTTTGTATATTAGTCAAACTACTGTTGCTTATAAACCGTTGCTATATTTACAA
>JAJQIL010000065.1 GCA_021199235.1 Lachnospiraceae bacterium
GGGCAAACAATACAGCTCCAGATATCCGGTCTTTTCAGTTGATTATTTCTGAAGTATTGTGTATAATTTTTGACGGAGTGAATTCATTATTGATAACAATTCAGAAGAGCATTGAACTACTTTTGAATCGTGCTGATAGTGATGAATAAGACGCGAATATGGAGAGATAAAAATGAATCAGCCAGATTTTAAAATCGATTACCCTTTATCCATCCGCCCGATGCGAGAGATCAACGGCTTTCAGGTGTGGCCCGGATATTTTGATATGAACGGCGCGATGGCGCTCGATTCCGGCGTGAATTTTACGGTACACACGAAAGAAGGAACTTCCTGTGAACTTTTGCTGTACCACAATGGCGAGGAGGAGCCGTATGCGGTGATTCCCTTTCCGCAGGAGTATAAGATCGGCGACGTCTACGCGATGATCGTCTTTGGGCTGGATATTGATAAATTTGAATATGCCTACCGGGTGGACGGTCCCTATGATCCGGATAAAGGGCTGATCTTTGACCGCAGCGCGGTGCTGCTGGATCCGTATGCGCGGGATGTGGCCGGGCAGCGGCACTGGGGCATGAAGAAAATGGACAGCTATCACGCGCGCGTGATGAAGGATTCGTTTGACTGGGGCGCGATGCCGCAGTCAAAGAAGGAACTGAGCGACCTGATCATCTATGAGCTGCATGTGCGCGGCTTTACGCAGCATCCGTCATCCGGAGTACAGCATCCGGGTACCTTTGACGGCCTGCGGGAAAAGATTCCCTACTTAAAAGAGCTGGGAATCAACGCGGTGGAGCTGATGCCGATCTTCGAATTTGACGAGACGAGGGATATGCGCGAGGTGGACGGACGGACGCTTCTGGATTACTGGGGCTACAATCCGGTCTGTTTCTACTCGCCGAACTCCAGTTACGCGGCGAGTGCGGCTACGCACCGGGTCAGCGGTGAGCTGAAGAATCTGATCCGTGAACTGCACAAGAACGATATTGAGGTCATCCTCGATGTGGTGTTCAACCACACGGCGGAAGGCAATGAGCTGGGACCGACATTCAGCTTCAAAGGCTTTGACAACCGTGTCTATTATATGCTGACGCCGGATGGCAATTATTATAATTTCAGCGGCTGCGGCAATACGCTGAACTGCAATCATCCGATCGTGCAGCAGATGATCGTGGATTGCCTGCGGTACTGGACGATCTATTACCGGGTGGACGGATTCCGCTTCGATCTGGCGAGCATTCTGGGACGGCATGAGGACGGTACGCCGCTGAACAATCCGCCGCTGCTTCGTTCCCTTGCCTATGACCCGGTCTTAAGTAATGTCAAGCTGATCGCGGAGGCCTGGGACGCGGGCGGCATGTATCAGGTCGGAAAATTTCCGGCGAGCCGCCGCTGGGCGGAATGGAACGGCCGCTACCGCGATGTGATGCGCTCTTACTTAAAAGGGGACAACTGGGTGTCCGGGACGGCTGCCTGGAGCCTGGCGGGTTCCGGCGACCTCTACGGAAGCGCGGACGGCGACGGGGACGGGAACTATGTAGGCTACAATTCCTGTATCAATTTCCTGACCTGCCACGACGGGTTTACTCTGTATGACCTGTATTCCTACAATGACAAGCACAATGAGGCGAACGGCTGGGGCAATACGGACGGCGCCAATGACAACCGCAGCTGGAACTGCGGCGCGGAGGGAGAGACGGACGACCCGGAGGTGAACCGGCTTCGTCGTAAGATGATCCGCAACGCCTGCACAGTGCTGATGACAAGCCGCGGGACGCCGATGTTCTATGCCGGAGATGAATTCGGCAACACGCAGTTCGGCAACAACAACGGTTACTGCCAGGATAATGAGATTTCCTGGCTGGACTGGAGCTTTGTTGAGAAGAATCAGGATATTTTTGAATTTTTCAAATTTATGATCCATTATCGGAAACGCCATACGATCATCCAGAAGCGGCTGCCGGACGCGGTCTGCGGGATGCCGGCACTGCGCACACACGATGTCAATCCGGAGATTACGGAGCTGCCGCCGAATGCCCGTATGATCGGCGTCAGCTTTGCCGGATACGACCGCAAAAAGGGCCGCGACGACATGGTCTACATCGCTGTAAACTCCTACTGGGAGGAAATGGAGATCGGCCTGCCGCAGATTCCGCATGGGGGCGCCTGGTACTTAAGTGTAAACACCGCTGGAGATGAGTGTGGAAGATACTGCTACAGCGAGTATGAGGAGCGCCGCGTCACCGGAACATTCGTCATGGCGCCGCGCTCGGTGGCGGTGTTCGCCGGACGGCCGTATTGATAAGGGCAGCAGAGCCTGATACCTGTCCGTATGAAGTCGACCGGAGATAATTGCTGACATGCCATGCTGCATATTGTGTAGGTGTAAAAGAAGGAGGCATGAATGTGATTGATACATCCATGGTAAATGATATAAAACGAAAAAAAGTAGAAAAGGTTATTCAGATTGCCAGTAATACTGGTGTAGTAAGGCGTCTGATTATTTTTGGAAGCGCTGTGACTAATGAATGCCATGAGGAAAGTGATGTTGATATCTGTTTAGATATTTCCTGTGAAACGAGTGATAAACGCCTGCGTCGACCTATGTATGATTTTAACGAAGCATGTGATTTTAATTGTGATATTTTGTTTTATCATAAACTTGGTGAAAAATTAAAGAAAGAAATTGATTCAAAGGGGGTGGAGGTGTATGTTAATTGACAGGGCTGACCGGGATATTTACAACGCAAAGTGGTTGATAAGTTCAGACGGAAATCCCTCAAATGATGAGCTTCTCAATGATATGGCAGCATATCATGTGCAACAGGGAATTGAAAAAGCTCTTAAGCATGCTTTGCATACTGTGTGCGGATTGGATGAAACATATAAGGGATACAGGACGCATGACATCATGACCCTGATCAATATAGTGATGGATCATTCAGATCTGTCTGTGTCGGAACGACTGATGGATGCGGCGAATGACATTACCGGATGGGAAGCACACAGCAGATATGATGATTCTCCGGTATCTGTGCGTAAGGATATTGCTGATGCTATAGATATGTATGAAGAATTAACACGCCAGATTTTAGAGAAGGAAAAAGATATCTTAGAATCAGAAAACAAAGGAAAGGCAGAAAATACAGAAAACATAGATAATACAAACAATACAGACAATACAGGGGAGACTCCATGAAACAGAATATTCGCATCCAATACCTGAATGATGAGATCAAACGTCTGGAATACATCGGCGGCAAATCCGACTGGATCGATCTGCGCGCCGCCGAGGAGATTGTGATGAAAAAAGGCGAGTTCCGCCTGATCCCGCTGGGGGTGGCAATGCAGCTGCCCGCGGGATATGAGGCGCATATCGTCCCGCGCAGCTCTACATTTAAGAATTTCGGTATCATTCAGACCAACCACATGGGTGTCATCGACGAGACCTACGCCGGACCGAATGACTGGTGGTATATGCCGGCCTATGCGGTGCGCGACACCGAGATCCATGTCAACGACCGCATCTGTCAGTTCCGCATCATGGAGCACCAGCCGGAGATTGTCTTTGAGGCTGTCGACACATTGGACGCGCCGGACCGCGGCGGGATCGGAAGTACGGGAAAGAACTAAAGAAAACCATGATTGCCAGAATCTGAATGCAGGCAATCATGGTTTTTTTCGATGAAAAGACAGAAAGCAATGATCAGGCGATGACGGTTCCAGTTCTTCCGAGATAGGCGTCAAGCGCCTTATCCAGCGCTGTGATGACGGCGGTGCGTCCTTCCTTCTGAGAGACAAAGTGGACGGAGGCTTCGACCTTCGGGAGCATTTTGTCTTTGCCGAATTCGTCGTTCTGAATGTGCTGCAGCGCCTCCCGGACATTCATCTCGCGGATGGGCTGCGGGTGATCGGATTCATATCCGAGATAGACAAATTCCTCATTGGTAAGGATCAGAAGCATATCCGCGTCGACCAGATCTGCAAGACGTCCGCTGACAGCGTCTTTTTCGATGACGGCGCTTGCACCCTTGAGCTGGCTGCGCTGCTTCAGCACGGGAATACCGCCGCCTCCTCCGGCGACTACGATGTGTCCGGCATTCACCAGCGTATTGATCGCGTCAATCTCCACGATATCAAGCGGCTTCGGAGCGGCGACGATCCGGCGGAAGCCCTTGCCCGGCTCTTCTACCACATAATTGCCCTTCTTTTCTTCTTCAGCAGCTTCCTCCGCGTTCAGATAACGTCCGATCACCTTGATCGGATGATAAAATGCCTCGTCGTACGGATCCACGGTCACCTGTGTGAGCACTGTGGCCACCGTGCGGTAAATGCCGCGGGAGAGCAGCTCTGAGCGCAGCGTATTCTGGATATCATAGCCAATGTAGCCCTGGCTCATCGCGGAGCACAACGCGACCGGGGCGCTGTAGGTCTCGTGGGTCTTTGCGTATTCGTTGATCGCGGTGTGGATCATGCCCAGCTGCGGCGCGTTGCTGTGTGTGATGATCAGCTGTGCACCTTCCTCCACAAGGTCGGCAAGAATCTTCGCTGTGTGCTGGACGGCGTCCCGCTGCTCCGGGAAGGTAGTGCCGAGGGCCTTGTGCCCAAGCGCTACGACAACTCTTTTTTTCATGATGTATTCGCTCCTTTATGCTTAATTTCATATATCACATTATCTATTACTAAGCATTATACATGGCAATTTTGTTATGCGCAAGATGAAAATATCAGCCGCATTTTCATGCATATTCCTGAGACCTGTCCCATATATTACTGTAAAAGCTTTTACAAGTAGAGGTGTAGCGAAAAGTACAGTCTTGTGAATTACTGTAAAAGCGTCGTCACAGAAAGGAAGGAGCCCCATGGAATCAGTGTATCGTCTGCTGGCGCCGTCGGTGCGCGGCCTGCTGGAAAAATGTCATCTGGATTTTGAATGCCTGCAGGAAATACGGCTGCGTGTCGGGCGTCCTGTGATGCTGCGCCTCTCCGGGCGGGAAATGACTCTTTGTGAAAATGGGTGTCTTTCCGGCAAGGCACAGGACGGCTACTGCATTTCGGCGGAGGAGATTAAAGAAACGCTGGAGTATGCCACGGGATTCTCGTTGTATGCGTTCGATGAGGAAGTGCGGCAGGGCTTTCTCACGGTTCCGGGCGGGCACCGGATCGGCCTGGCCGGGCATGCGGTGACAGAGAGAACTCCAATTGATACTGCAGGGAAACATGCGGCAGATGAAAAGCTGATCGTATCCGGCAGAGATAGCATTCGCAGCATCCGGCATATTTCGTTTCTGAATATCCGGCTCGCTCATGAGCGGAAAGGCTGTGCGGACGAACTTCTGCCTTATCTGTATGAAGACGGTGAGGTCTGCCATACGCTGATCGTTTCCCCGCCGGGAGGCGGGAAGACGACACTGCTGCGGGATGTGATCCGGCAGATTTCAGACGGGAACCGTTATGGTGCGGGGCGTACGGTCGGTGTGGTGGATGAACGGTCCGAGCTGGCCGGATCTTATCTTGGCGTGCCGCAGAATGATCTCGGCCTGCGCACAGACGTGCTGGACGGATGCGGAAAATCAGAGGGGATGCTGCTCCTTCTCCGGTCCATGTCGCCGCAGGTGCTTGCCGCGGACGAGCTTGGAAATCAGGAAGACGCTCTGGCGGTGGAGCATGTTTTTACCTGCGGCTGTAAGCTGATTGCTACAGTGCACGGTTCGTCACCTGAGGAAGTGGATCGAAAACCGCTGCTTTGCAGGATGAAGCGAAACCATATGTTTGAGCGTTTTGTGGTGCTTTCAGGCAGAGAAGATCCGGGCCGGGTACGGGAAATCCAGGATGGGGATGGAAAGCTTCTGTACCGCTGCTCCTGTCAGGCAGCACATCTGCTATGAGTGTTCCGGCTTCGGCATAACCGGATGCAGGGATTTGCAAAGCAGCTAAGAAACGAAAGGAGCATGATGCACATGTGGATGAAGCTGTGTGGTCTGGTATGCATTTTTGCCTCCTGTGTTTTGTCCGGACTGGAAATGGAGCACCGTCTGAAACAGCGCTGGATGTTTTTGTGGGAGATGAAGGAAACACTGCGTCTGCTGGAAAAGGATATGACCTGGCATAGGACTCCGCTTCCAGATGCGCTTATCAGCGCGGCGCAGGTCTGCAAAACGCCTCTCGGGCCCATGCTCGTATGTTGTGCAGGTCAGATCGAGGCGAGAAGCGGACGATCCTTCGGGGAGATCTGGCGGGAATGCGCCAGGGGGGAATTACCGGCAGGGCTGCTTAGCGACGTGCAGATGCAGTCAGTGCTGGATACGGAAAAAGCTCTCTGCAACACAGACACGGAGCTGCAGAAAACGCATCTGAAAAAGCAGGAGCAACACTTTGAAAATCTGTGTGCGGCAGCGCAGGAGGAATGGCGCGAAAAGGGAATGCTTTACCGGCGGCTGTCTGCCGCCGCGGGGGCAGCAGCGGTGATTTTATTGTTATGAAGACAAAAATATGTGGAACCCTGAAACTGTGGAATTGCTGAACAGCCAGGTTCCCGCAGTCGGGGATGAATGAGTTTTCGGGAGGAGCAGGGGGCGGTGCATGAGTATCAACCTGATTTTTAAAATTGCCGCGGTCGGGATTCTGGTCTCGGTGTTAAGCCAGGTGCTCAAACAGAGCGGCAGGGAAGAGCACGCGTTTCTGACCAGTCTGGCCGGGCTGATTCTGGTGCTGTTCTGGCTGGTGCCCTATATCAGCCAGCTTTTTGAAACCATCAAATCCCTATTTGCGCTGTGAGGTGCCGCCATGAATATGATCAAAATTGCCGCTCTCGGCCTGTCTGCTGTCCTGCTGGCTCTTTTTCTGAAAGAAGCGCACGCGCCTTTTTCCGCACTGGTCAGTCTGGCAGCGTGTCTGCTGATCGTTTTTTACAGTGTCTCCAGACTGTCTTCCGTATTTGAACTGCTGGATACCTTGAGCGGGTATGTGTCCGCGCAGAAGAGCTATTATAAGATCCTGCTGAAGATCATTGGTATTACCTACGTGGCCGATTTTTCCGCGAATCTCTGCCGGGACGCAGGCTACAGTGCGATTGCCGGCCAGATAGAGATTTTCGGAAAAATTTCCATCCTCGCGGTGAGTTCTCCGATCATTCTGGCGTTAATGGAGACGGTATATACCTTTCTATAGGTCAGGAAGGGCTGCCATTTCCTGTAAAAAAGGATGCCGGTTTGAATCAGGGCTTTTGAAGCCGCGGGGGAAAAAATGAAGAAATATTTCGGTGCAGCGCTGTCTGGCCTGGCATTTATGTTTATGGCATTGTTTTTCATGGCGTCGTTTTTTATGGTATTATCCTGCTGTGCGGCTGCTGCATCAACAGAAGCACAGGACGATGCTGCTGAGAAAGAATCGGAGGGAGACGCTCTTCTTTTTGCGGACAGTGTGGCAGAATACATGGACATTGCGGAAATTGAAGAGATCCTTTCTGAGATGACCGCGACGAAGGAGTTTTCTTTTTGGGGGACTGTAAAAGCATTCCTGAAAGGAGAGCTTCCCTTTTCTGCGGAAACCCTTACGGAAACTGCGGCCGAGCTGATTCTGGGTGAACTTAAAGGACAAAAGCAGCTGGCTGTGCAGATTCTGCTGGTTGCTTTCCTTTCCGCGGTCTTTTCCAATTTTGTGCGGGTGTTTGAAAGCCATCAGATTTCCGATATCAGTTTTTTTATGATGTATCTGATGCTCTCGGCTCTGCTGATGAATTCATTTTCCGCGCTGACGGAGATGGTCTCAGACACCTGTTCGTCATTAAATACGTTTATGAAAATCCTGCTGCCTTCTTATGTGATCACAATCGTAGCGAGCGCGGGCACTGTCACTGCACTGGGATTTTATGAGATCACGCTCCTGGCGGTCGGTTTGCTGCAGAGTGTGATCCTGAAAGTGGTTTTGCCGGCTGTTCATGTCTATATGCTGGTGCTGCTGCTTTCACAGCTCTCTGACGGAGATGTCTTTTCAAGATTTGCCGCGCTTCTGGAAACACTGATATCCTGGGGTGTCCGCTCGCTTGTCGGTATTGTGGTCGGTCTGCAGGCGGTGCAGTGCCTGACAGCTCCCGCTTATGATGCTCTTAAAAATTTCTCTATAAGCCGGGTCGCGTCTGTGATACCGGGAGCAGGTTCTGTGCTGAACGCGGCGGCGGAAACTGTGCTCGGTTCGGCGGTGGTCTTAAAAAACGCAGTAGGAGCGGCGGGCATTCTCTCGCTGGGGATGATCTGCCTGACGCCTTTTATAAAGCTGCTGGCCTGTATTCTGCTGTTTCGTTTCCTCTGCGCCATCATCGCTCCGATATGTGAAAAAAGGATGGTCGATGGGATAGAGACGATCTCCAAAGGGTCGGTGCTTCTGCTTCGCGTGATGGGCGCCGCGCTGGCGGTTTTTGTGATTTCTCTGGCTATGATCATGGCCTCGATCAGAAGCGGATGATTGAAAATTCCGGGGAGAAGGAGAGCTTATGACTGAATGGATCAAATCGCTTGCCGCATCCGTCTGTCTGATGACCATCCTGCTGCATCTGGTACCGGAGAATCGGTTCTCGAAATATGTCCGGTTTTATGCGGGACTGCTGTTTTTCCTTCTGGTGATGCAGCCGGTTCTGGAGCTTTTGGGAAGCGCGGACGAACTGGAACGCTTTTTGCAGCTGGAGTTTTTAAAGGAAGAATATTATGATCTGGAGAGCGCGGCAGAGGGGTTGGACGACCTGAAAAATGAGCAGATCCAGGCGGCATATCAGGATGAACTTATAAGACAGACCGCAGGAATCGTCTCCGCGTACGGGCTGGAGGCTGTATCGACAGTAATTGAATTCGGGGAGGATGGATATTCTGTGGAAAGCCTGACTGTGACAGTGAAATCTGCTAATTTTGGCGGTGATTTCAAAGCAGCGTCAGAAAATGGAGACATTGTGACCGGAGAATTCAGCGACAGCGCGGTTTCCGCTGCAGTGAGCGAGCTGGCCGAATTGTATCTGATACCGGAAAGCAGTATAAAGATTATTGGTAATTATTCATGACAGGTCTTTGCACCTGCTGCGAAGACCGTATGAAAACGATTAACATGTGGGGAAAAGCCCCATCGCGCAGCGATTTTAAATGGGCTTTTCCCTCGTAACTGTGAAGGTACTGAACAGTTACGATTATTGCAGCTGTACAGGACAGTACTTCGTTCTCGCTGTGAAAGGAATGATAAGAAATTTAAGTTGTGATGATTCAGAGGGGGAGTCAATGAAGCAGTGGCTGGAAAATCTGAAGAATGGGAAAAAAGACCAGATCCTGATCCTTTTGCTCCTGGGTGTGCTGCTGGTAGTGATTGCCTGGCCGTCAGGCAATGCGGCTTCCGGTTCTTCGTCCGGGGAAACCGCAGGTATTACCGGGGTTTCCGGGACACAGACGGGAGAAGCTTCTTCGGACGGACAGGAGTCGGGGCAGGCCGCGGCGGAATCCGCGGTGCAGGGAAGTACAGTCAGCAATTTAAGCGGCACGGGAACCGGCAGTACAGAGACGGAGCTTGAAGAACGCCTGGAGTCGATTTTAAGCCATGTGGAAGGAATTGGCGAGACGCAGGTCATGATCACTCTGAAATCGGATGGAAGGAAAGTGGTAGAGAAGGATACGCAGCAGAGCGAGTCGAAAGAGGAAAACGGAGGGGAGAGCGAATCCTCCACTTCGGAACAGATGTCCGGGAGCGAGACGACCATCTATGAGAAAAGTGCGGACGGAGATGAGACTCCCTTCGTGACGGAGGAGCTTTCACCGGAAATTCTCGGCGTACTTGTGATCGCGCAGGGTGCGGACAGCTCTTCTGTGGTGACGGAGATTACCGAAGCTGTGATGGCATTATTTGGAATTGAGGCGCATAAAATCAAAGTAATGAAGATGGAATGAGGAGGATCAGGTGAAAAAACTTTTTAAGAAAAACCAGATTATCATTACAACACTGGCAATCATGATCGCGATTGCAGGCTATCTGAATTACTCCGGAAGTGTGCTTGAGGAGAGTGCGGATACTGTGAGTTCAGACGACAGTACGATACTTCTGACAGATGAGATCGAAGAAAATACATATGTGGATACGTATACAGATATTGTGAGCCTGGATGGCGACGGAACGGAGGAGGCTTCCGCGGGCGAGAGTGCTGTGGCAGACACGGCGGATGCATCTGAAGTATCTGATGGCACAGACGCGACGGAGGCTTCCATCGGCGAGGCGGTGCTCGCCAGCACATCTGTCAGCGCCGCAGGCGAGATCCTGGCGGCGGCAAAGCTGAACCGGGAGCAGGTACGGGCGAAAAGTAAGGAAGAACTGCAGGAACTGATCGACAGTACGGATATTTCCGACGAACAGAAGCAGGAGGCTGTCACAGCGATGACCACTCTGACACTCAACGCGGAGAAAGAATCGGCGGCCGAGCTCCTGCTGGAAGCGAGCGGATTCACGGACTGTGTGGTGAGCATTACGGATAATATGGCCGACGTCGTGGTGAACGCGTCCGAACTGACGGAGGCGCAGAGAGCACAGATTGAAGACATCGTAAAGCGTAAGACAGATGTGGCAGGCGAGAATATCGTGATCACACCGGCCGCAGCAGCGACGACCTCGGACGCAGCGTCAGATACAGCAGCAGATGCTGATATTGAGGCGGGAACCGAAACTTTGATCGGTACAGAAGCAGCTGCGGACACCGACAGTTCGACTGCCGGATGAAATGCGGTAACAATTCAGAACAGTTACAGATTATCACAGAAAAACACCCCTGCAGATTTTTGTCCGCAGGGGTGCTGATCATATGCGGGCCACGCCGCTCTTACGTGCCGCATCGGCTGCTGCTTTTGCTACAGCGTCTTTGACACGCGGATCGAAAGCTGCAGGAAGAATGTAATCCGCGTTCAGCTCTTCGTCGCTTACCAGAGAGGCCAGCGCGTAGGCTGCCGCAACCTTCATCTCGTCATTAATATCGGAAGCGCGTACATCCAGCGCTCCGCGGAACATCCCAGGGAAGCAGAGCACATTGTTGACCTGATTCGGAAAGTCGGACCGGCCGGTGGAAACGACTGCCGCACCGGCGGCCTTTGCCTCATCCGGGAAAATCTCCGGTGTCGGGTTCGCGCAGGCGAAGATGATCGGATCCTTTGCCATGGAGCGCACCATGTCGCCGGTCAGAGTGCCGGGGGCGGAAACCCCGATAAAGACGTCCGCACCGCGGATGACGTCGGCAAGCGTTCCTTTTTCGTGGTTAAAATTGGTAATCCTGGCCATTTCCTCCTTGATCGGATTCAGACCGTCGCGTCCTTCGTAAATTGCGCCCTTTCGGTCAGTCATGACGACATTTTTCAGACCCATGGAGAGAAGCAGACGGATGATCGCGATACCGGCCGCACCGGCTCCGGAGGTGACGATCTTCACATCCTCGATCCGTTTGCCGACCAGCTTCAGGGCGTTGATCAGACCGGCGAGCGTGATCACGGCGGTGCCGTGCTGATCGTCATGGAAGATGGGGATGTCGCAGCGCTCTTTCAGCTTTTTCTCTATCTCAAAGCAGCGCGGCGCTGAGATGTCCTCCAGGTTCACGCCGCCGAAGCTGCCGGCGAGGAGCGCGACCGTATTGACGATCTCGTCCACGTCCTTGCTCCGTACGCAGAGCGGGATCGCATCGACATCGCCGAAAGCTTTAAACAGCACGCATTTGCCTTCCATGACCGGCATACCGGCCTCCGGACCGATATCGCCCAGGCCCAGGACAGCCGTGCCGTCCGTCACGACTGCGACGGTATTCCAGCGCCGGGTCAGTTCATAGCTTTTATTGATGTCTTTCTGAATTTCCAGACAGGGCTGCGCCACGCCGGGGGTATAGGCGAGACTCAGCGCATCTTTGGAATCGACAGCCGCGCGGGCAGTCACTTCAATTTTTCCTTTCAGATCATAATGCATTTTCAGGGATTCTTTTGCGTAGTCCATGGTGTTCTCCTTATTTCGTTTTCTCTTCGTTGATGCTGTTCTGTATGGTTAATTCAGTTTGGCGTCATATGCTGTGATCAGGTCGGCGAACTTCTGGTATCCGCTGGCATTCCAGTGGATGCCGTCACCGCCGCTGTAAGAAGATTTCAGATAGCCGCTGGAATCCTTGAATTTCGCGGCAAAGTTATAATACCGGCATCCGCACTGGCGTGCCATGGTCTTCAGCTTCGCATTGAAAGAGTCGATTTTCTGAAAGCCTGTGCGTCTTGCCGCCACGGACCGGGTGACCGGGGAGACGGAAAGCACCACGATATCCACGCCCGGACAGGATTTCTGAATCTTCTGGATGATCTTTTTATAATAAGAAATGTAGGTAGACGCAGTGACATATTCTACCTCATTCATTCCCAGCATGATGTATACCCTTGTGGGATTATAGCTTATGATCTTTGACACGCAGGACTGCGAGCCAAAAGCGGCTTTGGTTGAAAAGTTCTGCGTGTTGATGCCTGTGTAGGCAACGACCTGCAGAGAGCCGCTGATCCCCATTTTGGAAATCCCGTTGTAGGAGCTGGCATACAGGCCTGTCATGATGGAATCCCCGGCAAAGACGGTTACTTTCCTCTTTGTCGTCGTGGACTTTACGGAACTCCAGGCGGAATAGAAGGTCTTTCCCCCGATGGTCTTATAGCTTCGTATTCTCACGAAGTATTTTTTGGAGGAACCAAGTTCGGTCACCGTGGTGGAGACGGTCGAGGCTCCTTTGACTTTTACAGTCTTTTTGCCTGATGTAAAGGATTTGTTCAGGGCAAACTGAATCTGGTAGCCGGACGCGCTGCTGACCTCACTCCATTTTACTTTGATACAGCCGGAGGAGGGCGTGAGCGAGGAAAGGGATGTCTTTGGCGGAATCAGAATGGAGACCGTATTTTTCGCTGCACTGACCGAGCTTCCGGAGTATGCCTGCACATAATAGGTGCAGGTCACGTTGCTGGAAATCGTCTTATCCGTCCATGAGACAGTGGAAGCCTTTTTCACCGTTCCCGCCAGCTGCCAGCTGCCGTCCCCTGCCTTTCGGTAAATATAATAGCCGGAGGCTTTGCTGTTTTTCTTCCAGGATAACTTTGCGTATCCGGCCGAAGTACTTTTGACGGAGGTCACATTCTGCGGGCTTAAGTACTTCAGGGATACTGCTGCGGAAGCAGAGATTGATGTACTGCCGGAACAGGCCGTGACTTTATAATAATAAGTCCTGCCGTTTTTAAAAGAAGAACTTTTATCCGTGTATGTGAGCGTGGAGCCGGATGATACTGTGCCCACTTTTGTGTATTTGCCGTTCTGGCTGGTGCTGCGATAGACAACATAGCTGTCGGCACCGGACACTTCCGCGCAGGTGACCTGAATGCCGGCTGCGGTGTTCGCAAGGCCGGTGATGGCAGCAGTGTCATTCGGCAGAGCTGCTGTGTCCGCGGTCGAATTGGATTCCGCTGCAGAGACAGAAAGAGGCAGACCGGCTGAAAGCCGGGCCGCATTTGTGCAGCCCGGGATCGGAGAAACTGAGAACAGAACGCAAAACAGCGTTAGAAGAAGTATATTTTTTATATTTTTCATGATGCGCGCAGCCTCGTCTTATTTGAGCGGTGGAGGCCGGCAGTTTTATAAGAAGAGCCGTAGTATTTGCTGAAACTCTTTGCCTCCGCAAACAGTGTATCGTAGACCTTACCATTGATCTCTGTCCACGCGTGCCCGGTGTCGTCGCAGACGTAGGCTGTGTATCCGCATTCATGAGCCATAAACGCGAACGCGCAGGCTTCTGAGACACAGCAGCCATTGCCTTTCTTGAACACATCGTTGGCATAAGTGCAGATCCAGTTCTTGCTGCTTCTGACCTCTGCCAGTCTCCGATAACGTTTGTACGGATGCTTCAGCACCCACTTAAAGCATTTTTTCAGCTTTGTCGCCTTGGAGTCTGTGGGCTTTGTGTTGGCCAGCATGTATTTTCTTGCGGTGATCATGGTGTTGATGAACGTCTTTTTCGAGCTGTTGACCACGGCCTTGCCGTTTGATTTCAGCTTGATTCCATCCACAGTGGTGCTCTTTTTCTGCACACCAGTGCTGCGGTTAAAGAAATAGTAGCTTCCGCTGATCTTGGCTCAGCCGGTAGTCATGACTCCCTTGCTGTCGAAATAGTAGGTCTTGCCGCTGATAGTTATAAATTTCTTTTTGGCGTAGGAACCGCTGGCATATTTGTAATACTTTTTCCCGTTGCTCTTTGTGACAATGCCGCCGGTCTTCAGGCTTTTGGAATTACTCCATTCCGAGTAATAATCCTTGCCGTTCACGGTCTTGTAGGTGCGTACACGCACATAGTATGTTGTATTTGCGTTCGAAACCGTATACGATTTGGAAACGGTGGAAGGGTCGCTGATGGTCGCTGAGGCGACGTCGCTTCCGGAAAAGGTACTGCTCACAGAATACTGGATCTGGTAGCCGGTAATCTGCGCGGAGACCTTTGTCCAGGAAGCTTTGAATCCGTTGCAGTATGCTGTCAGTGCGGAAAGTGCAGTCGGCTGCGGATTGATGCAGAACGTCTTTTCAATAGTTCCGCAGTAGCTGCCCAGGCCGGTGATGGTGACAGATGCCGTGCCGACATCCGTGTTTTTACTGTATGTGATTTCGTAATCCGTGCCTCTGACTAATGTAACGGTTCCATTTCCATATGTAATGGTGACAGCCGGCGTGATGGCGGATCCGGTCCAGGTCTGATCCGGGATGTCGCTGACTGTCGTGAGGCTGATATCTGTCTGTGCCGCTGTGCTGCTGACATCAGCAGCCAGAGATTGTGCAGGCCTGAAAGAAAAGGCAAGCAGAAAGGTAAAGAAAAATATTGCAATTGATTTGCATGGTAATTTGAATGAGAATTTCATACTCTTCCTCCCTTTATTTATTATTTTGATGAAAAGATTCTGGTAAAAAGAAATTTTTACCAATACCCTTATCATATTTCAAGCGCTGCCGGTTGTCAAGAAGTGCCTGCACGATATTTCGCAAAGTTATGGGCCATTTATGATAATGTCCTTATATACCACAAGAGAAAATGTCCCAAA
>JAJQIL010000101.1 GCA_021199235.1 Lachnospiraceae bacterium
CGAAAGCGCCGAAAATAAAGCGACGTTCGCGCCTACCACAGTTCGCCGCGCGACAATATCTCCGTCTGCTTCAATTTTGTGTTTCTTGACGTTTCGGTGTTTTCATGATAACATGACAACGCTGTATAACGTAAGTGACATAAAAAGCTTGAAATGTCTTGAGGAAATTCTTATAGACGTTCCGACAGATTTTCGTATAGATGGGAGAAAAATGATAAAGCAGGAAGAGAGAAATATCAGCCATGCGTTATATAATCAAGTATTCACAGACAATGGAGATGCCCTGATATGTGATTTATGTTATATTTGCATCGGTCCGTACAACAACAGTCATGCGAGCATTTATACACACTTTCTGGCTATTGAACGACTTTTGAAACGTTATCATCCGGAAGAATTATCTATGTTCAATTGCTACATAGATTCTTTGTGTAATTCGTCTTTAAAAGAAAATAAAAGTGCTTCATCCGAAAAAGCTGCTACAGGTCTTTTAAATATTCTTTTACGCCGGGCGCTTGCTCAGTCTCAGCCAAGCACAAGCAGATATATCGCGCTCAAGCAGTTTGAAGCTCATTATATTGACGGTGCGAAAATTAAGGATATGCTATCACGTAAAGAATCATATTTTACCTACTACAGTGACAGTGATTGCGAAAGAAGAGTGCTATATAAAGTGATTGAGCGGGGAAAAAATTATCTTGCTGCAGTGACGTGTGGACTCATGTTTTCCGCATTTTGGGATAAGCTTTCAGACAAAGACCGGCAGAAGCTCATATGGGCTTCTGAAGAATGTGATCCCAGATTATCTTTATTATAATTTATCAAGCAAAAAGCACCGGCAGAAGGCGTCATAACCTCACTCCAGTGCTTTTCTTATATCTTCCCTGTATCATATTTTGTGTCATATTTGCGTGACACTCTATGAAATATGACGGAACTTGGTTTTTCTTAAACCTTCCAAAAAACCTTGTTTTTTAAGGAAAGCAGCGCTTGACGAAACGTGGCAAAACTCACATCGTTCTAACAAGAGGTGAGTGCTAATTTTGTGTGAAAAATCTGTGAATTATCAGATCATTTGTGTTTTTATAATTGAATTTTACCCTTTTCTGCGCTTCAAAGCCTTCAGCAAATTTTTCCTCGGCTCTGTCCCGGTCGGAATATTTTTCAACCCCGGCATATGCCGCTGGAGCATCACAAGCGACAGGATAACGGCAAGGATTCCCACCTCATTCCTCAAAAAATAAAATGCCGGAACCAGAAAGACAACTGGTATCAGGACAGCTCCTACCGGAAGATAATGGCTGATCAGGACACCAATCAACCCGATGATGCACGCAAGCAGACCATATCCGAATGAGATACTGACTAAAGCGGCACAGGTGCAGGCCACACCTTTCCCACCTTTCAACCGATGCTACATCCTTCCCATTGGTGTTATAAGGCCTTACACTATGTAAACAACTGAGCAATGGATAATGGCATTACCTTTGTCGCTTTTATTGTTCGCCAAACGATATCGAAAAGCTGAGCCGTTCGTTAAAGGATAAATTTAAGGGGACGCTTTATCACGCCCCCTTAGTTTATTCTGTTATTAAATTGTTAAACTTATTAACAACTTGACTCCCCCACAATATGTAAGAGCTCTTGATTCTACTGGATTCTCTTACAAGTTGCGTAGTTCCCAGCTTTGCGTGAGAATATTGTCGATTCCCATCACAAAAAGCCATCTATAATTCCCGCCAAGGGGGACTTCTTATAGCGGATAGAATTTTGGTTTCATATGCTTAAATGTACAAATTTGTCTGAATCCCATGCCTTTCAGTTCATTCATCGTTTCTGGTATATACATTCCAAGATGTTCCTTTTTATGGCTGTCGCTGCCAATCGTCAGGATCTCGCCTCCAAGGTCACGATACATTCCCAGAATTTCTCTGCATGGCGTCATATCCAGGCCATACCGATAACAAGATGTGTTGACTTCGATTCCTTTACCGTCTGCTATGACCCTTTTTAAAATCTGTTCAATCATATGTTCCACTTCGGCAAACGGAAAATCGCCAATCGGGTCGTAGCGTGAGATCAAATCCATGTGGCCTAAGACACTGTAGTTATGGTAATTTTCAACCAGAGAAAACAGTTCCCGGTAATATCTCATATAATACTCACGCTGAGTATGGCCTTGCTGAAAATCGCCTGTCCAAAACTCTTTGTCCTCGATCTGATGGACAGAAAGAATAATAAAATCGAAGGGGTAGCGACTGAACAGGGCTTCATATTGCGGGATGGTATGCCGCTGCATACCAAATTCCATCCCCAGACGAATCGTGAGTCTGTTTTTATACTGCTCCTGCAGCCTCCGGATTTTCTTCACATAACGGGGATAATCCACATTAGCAAGAGGTATTTTTTCCGATTCTCCGGGGCCTCCTTTACGATAGATCATTCCTTCCGTGGCATCCCAGTCCCGTTTAATCCCGTAATCCACATGGTCGGTAAAGCAGATCTCGTTCATTCCCATTTCAAACGCATCTTCTGCAATCTCTTCCATTCGGTATTCCGAGTCATCACTGAATTCAGAATGCACATGATAGTCTGCAAACATCATCTCTGTCCTCCATTTAGCTTTTCAAACATCACTGTCATCAGAAGTAAAATAATCAAAAAATACAACGGCAAAAGGCTGATGCTGACAGAACTGGCAATCGCTCCGAATAACGGTGGCATCAGACAGGTTCCTACATAAGCGCTGGCCATTTCCACACCGATGATTGCCTGCGAACGTTCTGCGCCAAATTGCTCCGGCGTAGAGTGAAGCATACAGGGATAAACAGGTGCGCAGCCCAGCCCGATTAAAATGAACCCGGCCAGTGCAAATCCGCCTGCAAATGGAATCAGCAGTACCAGGCATCCCAAAGCAATGATTCCCTGTCCGATCCGAATCATCTGCCGGTCATTCCACCGCATGGTCAAAAATCCGCTGAATGCCCTCCCGATGGTGATGCCAAGATAAAACATGGAGGCAAAGCTGGCAGCTTTCTCCGCCGAAAGGCCCCTTTGCAGCGTCAGGTAACTGGCCGCCCACAGTCCTGCGGTCTGTTCAATCGCACAATAGCAGAAAAAAGATACCATGATTGCTTTCGCGCCGGGTAGCGAAAGAATCTCCGAAAAACGCATTGCCTTCCGCGGTGCCTCTGACGGCGCGGTTTTCTCTTTCTCTTCAGGGGATTTCCAAAACGGCAGGCTCAGCACAAGGGCGGCTGTTAATGCAATCTGCAAAATCGAGATAATGCGGTACCCACTGTTCCAGCGCATACCTGCTGTAAGAACAAATCCCATAATATAAGGGCCAATGCTGGCGCCAATTCCCCACATACAATGAAGCCAGCTCATATGTCTGCTCTTATAATGAAGTGCCACATAATTATTCAGGCTGGCATCCACGCTGCCGGCTCCCAGACCATAGGGAATTGCCCACAGGCAGAGAGCCGGAAATGAGTGGGAAGCAGAGAAGCCAAACAGTGCAAGCGCCGTCATACCTACGCTGACCGCCGTGACCTTTCCGGTCCCGAACCGGATGGTCAGCCTGTCGCTTTGCAGGCTGGAAATGACAGTTCCCAGAGCAATGATCATGGAAATGATTCCCGCATAGGAGACCGGAACCGAAAATTCGGGATAAATAGACGGCCATGCGGAACCCAACAGCGCATCAGGCAGGCCCAGACTGATAAAAGCAATATAAATAATGATCAAAAGTAAGTGTGTCATGTTGCATTCTTCCTCCTTTGGTGATAGGATGATATCATCAAATTTGAGATAAACGTGTAAGAATATATCCATAAAAATATGGCAAAACATTCATAACAGTTCAACCTCTCGCAGCGAATGTGAAATACCGTCCTGAATCATTCCGGACATTTTTATACGGAGGTAACTATCATGGGGCTTTCTATCTGCAACACCGTCACCGATCTGCACGACCAGGAACTTTCCAGACATGGCGATACGGCATTCCCCATCGCCTGCTACGCTGATGATCTGAGTCAGGAAAAAATTCCCTGGCACTGGCATGAGGAATGGGAGATCGTATTGGTCACGGAAGGGCATCTGCGCTTTGAGTTGGAGAATGCCCGGCAAACGCTCTCCTGCGGAGACGGCATCTTCATCAACGCGAAAGCCCTGCACGCAATTCAAAACGACTCCCAGGTTCCCGGAAAGCTCCACTCTGCCGTATTTCATCCCCGGCTCATCGGAGGCAGTGTGGACAGTGTATTCTGGCAAACTCTGGTGCAGCCCTTCTATTCCAATGCTGCAACGCGATTTCTTCTTTTGAAGAAAGACATCCCCTGGCAGAAAGAGGTACTTCGATCTTTTCAGATTGTCTGGGAAGCCATCGCCGAAGAACAGGATGATTTTGAAAACCTTGCCCGTTTCTACTTATCCAGAACAATCCGCAGTATCCTGCAGAATACAGATTTCTCAAAATCCAATCTCTCAGAACAGGAGCTGGCAAAAGTCAACCAGATTCGTTCCATGATGGAGTTTGTTGAATTTCATTATATGGAGGATCTTACAGTAGAACAAATCGCAAAAAGCGTTTCTATCAGTAACAGCACGTGTCTGCGCTGTTTCCATGAAATGCTGAACACCACGCCCATGCAGTATGTCATGGAAATCCGGCTGAAAAAAGCAGCAGCGCTGCTTCGATCCACAAACAAACCTGCAAAAGACATTGCGCTGGACTGTGGCTTTAACGATGTCAGCTATTTCATAAAAATGTTTCGGCTAAAAAATAATAGTACGCCTGGGAAATATCGAAAGTTATCATAAATCCAGTGACGTAAAAAGCCAAACGATGTATATCTATTGTTAAAATGCTGACCTTGCAGGAAAAGGACGACACTAAGACGCCAGACTCCAACCGCTCTTATCCGCTGACCGGGGAGATGGAAGATTTCTTTTGTCGGGTGATCGAGAAGAAAAAGGAAAACGCGGCCTATTTTGGCGATACCTATCAAGAGAATGAATATGTCTTCACATGGGACGGCGGGCGCCCGTTCGCGCCGGATTTTGTGTATCACCACTTTACCCGGCTGATCAAGAAGTATGGCAGGCCCGGATTTACATTCCACAATCTCCGCCACTCGACCGCCTCCATCCTGTATGAGCAGGGCTGGCACCCGAAGGATATTCAGGAATGGCTCGGACACGCGGATTTCTACACGACGATGAACATTTATACGCATCTCGATAAGTGCCATCGCGCCGAGAAGGCACACGCTTTGGATGAAATCCTGCATATTCCTTCGATGGCCGGAAGATCGTCCTCATCCGCAGTTGACGGAGCAAATCACAGCGCAGATAAAGCAGCCAATGATCGTTAAGGCATCCGCTGACCGCTACCGGGTTCGGAATCGCTGTCAGGGTCTACGGTCTGTCCATTGGATTCGACTTCGCGGTTAGAACGCGTGTTAGAAGATAATCCGGTAACCAAACGTTCACCAGATGTTAGAACGAATGTTAGAACGCCGACGAAAATGGCAAAAATTCTGCATTCTTACATGCTTGAAAAAAGAGCAAAAAAATACCGGAAACCCTTTGTTTTAAAGGATTTTCGGCGGTCTCCGCTCCGCTTCGGTCGTTGCTAAACGCGTGTCACTGGCACACAGCAACCTGCCAAGGAGTCGATGCGACAGGATTTGAACCTGCGTCTCCGCTTCGCTCCGGTCGGCTCAAAACCGAGGTCCACTGGACCTCGTGAGCCTCTGCGTCCCGAACGCATTTTGGCAGCTTTTTTTTACTTACCTGAGAATATCCTGAAATGCGTAAAAAGGCAGTAAATAAGCGGCTTCCGGGACTCTTCCTCTGTAAAAGTCAGCATTTTCAGATTTTATTTCAGCAGCAGGTTTTGCTGAATTTTTGCTGAATTTTTTGGTTTGGCCGTACAATGCTGGTTCAATGTTATAATTACGAAAAAAAATAAAGGAAGCAAAAATGCAACTGCATTTCACTTGAAACGTTCTTCCCTCTATGGTAATCTATAATTAATCTTTGATAGATAACCATACGATTACAGTCAGACTATTAATAATTGTGATTGACAGGCATGAATGGAGATGAGCATATGGAAAATAGAAGGCCACCGGTGGGCATCGACAATTTTACAGACCTGCTGACGCAGAATTTTTACTATATAGATAAAACGGGCATGATCAAAGAACTATTGGATAACTGGGGAAAAGTAAACCTTTTTACCCGTCCGCGTCGTTTTGGCAAAAGCTTGAATATGAGCATGCTCAAGACATTCTTTGAAATCGGAACGGATAAAAGTATTTTTGACGGTCTGGATATTTCAAGAGAAACCGCTTTATGTGAAGAATACATGGGGCGGTTTCCTGTGATTTCGATCACACTCAAGCAGGTAAAAGGACAAGACTACGATTCTGCCCGTCTTCAGATGTGGAATCTGATCAAGGCGGAAGCGGAACGCTTCGATTATCTGCAGGGCAGTGCAGAATTAAACGCCAGAGATAAGGCAAACATGATGAGTTTAAGCGAAGGAAATGGAAATCTGGAGGCAAGTCTGTACCTCATGTCCCGCCTTCTCTACAAGCATCATGGGAAAAAAGTCATCATCCTGATCGATGAATACGATGTTCCCCTGCAGAAAGCGGAATCAAATGGTTATTACAAAGAGATGGCCGAACTGATCAGTCAGATCTTCGGCTATGGCATGAAGTCAAATGACTATATGCTGTTCTCTGTTGTGACCGGATGTCTGCGCGTTGCGAAGGAAAGCATTTTCACCGGATTCAACAATCCCAAAGTGCACACGATCGTGGATGAACAGTATGACGAATGGTTCGGCTTCACGGATACAGAAGTCCGTGAGATGCTGGATTACTACGGATTAAGCGAATATTATGATCTCACGAAAGAATGGTACGATGGCTACCGTTTCGGCTCCGTCAATGTTTACTGCCCCTGGGATGTGATCAACTGGTGTGAGCAGCTCCGCCGCAGTCAGGATCGTACACCGCAGAATTTCTGGGCAAATACGAGCAGCAATGACATGGTGCTGCGATTTGTGGAAATGGCTGACGATACCACACGGGCAGACCTGGAGGATCTGTCCGAAGGAAAAACCATCGATAAATTTCTTCAGATGGAACTGACTTATGCGGACATTGACCGGGATATTGATAACCTCTGGAGCGTCCTCTTCACTACCGGCTACCTGACTTATCGTGGACGTAACGAAGATGGTTCCTGGCAGCTGGCCATCCCGAACCGTGAGATTCATGATCTTTTTGAGCGGCAGATCAAGGCCTGGTTCTTTACTCATATTGAGGGCGGGATGGAACCCCTGTATAAAGCATTCGATTCTCAAAATATTGAAGAGATTGAAAAATGCATTAATGCCTGCATGACCGATTCCATCAGCTTTATGGATGGCGGTAATACAGATGAGGTGAAAGAAACCTTTTACCATGGACTCCTGCTTGGTATCCTTCGGGCACGGCGTGGCTGGAGGGTAAAGTCTAACAGGGAAGCCGGTCGTGGGCGCGCTGATATTATCCTGGTTGACCGCGTCCGCCAGTGCGGGCATATTATAGAAGTAAAATATGCCAGAAGTTTCCAGTCACTGGAAAGCCGGGCACAGGAAGGGCTGCAGCAAATTTATGATACCGGATATGATGATTATTTCAGTGATTGGGATTTCCAGACAATCTATCATTACGGAATTGCTTTCCATCAAAAGAAATGTAAGGTTGTCGATACAGTCTAGTCTGCGGCAAACTCATAACAGGGTAAAAAAGTGGTTGCAGAACAATTACCTGCAGCCGCTTTCAACTCGTAAAAATCTGCTATCGCTTCGCAGAAGCGTTCGAGCAGGAATTCGGTTCTCTCCGCTGCCGTGAATTAAGGCCCTGCGGGTTTTCGGAATAATATGTTTTCGCAGGCATTCCTTTACGTTCTTCCAATGACACGGTTCCGTTCTCGATTTCAATAGCTTCGAGCAGATCTTTTTTCAAGTCTTCAAAAACACTCATATATATACATATCCCCTCAATCACAGGCGCACACCGCAGACTTCCCCATAGATCTGTTTTATATTATCTTCGTCATGTGCACTGTGGATATAACCAAAAGACAGGTTCCGTCCCGCAGAGCCCTGGTATACGTCAAATAGTTTCTGTTTCTCCAGATGCTCCGTAACAAGGCTCCTCAACACCAGTAAGTCTCTCATTCCAACTTTTCAGGAGAGAAGTTCCGGTGGCAGCAATTCTTTCAACGTCCGCGGCTCATAGCCCATATAAGGCTGCATGCCAATAGTCCCTATAATAGCCATACCATTCAGCCAACGGATAATGGCAAAGAACGATTTTCCTGTTATCGTCCCGCGTCCGAAGAATCTGATCGACGGACACGAATAATCTCATTGCCTGTTCGCTCTTTAAAATCACATCATCATGATTTCCAATAATCAGATGTTTCTGCCCGTTCAGCTGTTCGATATACCATTCAGGCGGTTTATGAGCGCAAAAACACACAACTCCAACGATATACACGTCATCTCTTTTCTTCACCCGGCTGTTCCAGTTATCAATCAAAGTCTGATCCATGGTCGAGCAAGAACAGCAAGAACGTCTTGAACGTCTTAGTGCTTATAAATATAATTTTCTCGTCCAAAATATAACTCGAAAGTATAACGAAGCAATCCAGAAGAAATATGGGGATCTTTTATATTTATTCGATTCTCTAAACGCTGACGGTCAACAATATATTCTTCAATCATTACGGATGATCGTCACCTTTAAGCAATTTCTGAAAGATCCGAATCCATCAGAAGATGAAAAGCAAGGCCCCGCCGGGTAAAAGTATGACTTTTATTCTGTCATTTTTCTGTGCGTTGAATAATCTGCACACCATGAGACAGTTCGGTAAGCCCTGGCAGGGCATTGCATAATGATCGAATGTCGTACACAGGTTTCTCCCTAATTTCAGCATAACCTGAATATCTGTTTGTACATGACATGCATCTTTTCCGTAACATTTTCCTCCGTGTGGTAATGTCCAAAGAACCAGTGGTCAAACTCCGCCTTTTTATAAATCTCACCCAGAAAATCGACCAGGACATCCGTTTGTGTCCATTTTGGATTAATCATTTTCTGGATCTCCAGCGGGGCACAATGTGTCAGAATATAATCCACTTCCCAGTCCAGCCTGTCCAGTGTCTCGCGGCCATGCGCGATTTCTGATTCCGACGGCAGTTCCTGCTTCCACCAGGATTCATGTTCCACACGGAACAGCTTATAAGGCATTCTGCCCCACGCATTGTCACGATTCCAGATAGTAATTCTGGGATCGCCTTTCTGAAGAATACCATCCCTTATGTCATGACTTGAAGCACCGCCAAACGCATAAAAGATTCTATCTTCCAGCGTATAAGCTTCCCCGCGTAAAAGATGATATACTGATGGACGAATCCGCTGTGCCATCCCTCCTGCGAACGGTACGACCGGAAACTCATCGCCGCATAAACGATCAAAATTCTCATGATTCCCGTCTAAGAATAATGTCGTGAACGGCTTTTCATCCAGCCAGTCCAGACGGTACTGTTCGCCGGAACCATCCTGCCAGATACCGAAATCACCCAAAATAATGACATAATCATCCTTTGTCAGATCTTTCCCCTCGGGAAAAACATCAGAACTAAGCCTTGACATCCAGTCTGCATGCGTATCTCCTGTCAGATAAATCATCCCGAATTGCCTCCTTCATTCATAAAAATTTTTGCACCAACTCATTCGTAACGCAATCTTAATACATACCTTCCCCATACTACAGTCGAGCTTTATTATTTTCAGAATTGCAAAAAACAAGTTTTTGATTGTTGTAGTTGAATTATATAACACTCAAAAATTTGTGTCAACTGCTTTTTATTTCTTTTCTCACAATTTTTTGATTGTTTTTTACATTGCAGTATGTTATTGTTTTATTTAATCGGGGGTATTAATCATGACTACTGCGGAGAGAATAAAAAAAGAAAGAAAAAAAGCAGGACTCACTCAACAACAATTAGCCAAAAGAATGGGAACCACCCAGCAAAATATAGCTCAATATGAAAGTGGAACCAGAGAACCAAAACTTAACACGCTGAACAAGATAGCCGCATCGCTTAGTATTCCAGTGGACAGGTTGTTATATAGCTACAGCATCAATTACGATACTGGTTTAAATGATCAAGGTATGATGGTAGCCGAATCTTCTGCTCTCCCTTACGGTGCCTCAAAGCAAACCGTTCAAGAAAAAGATGATATTTTTTCTGACAATTCCGTGATGCAAAAAAGTAAATACAAAGCTATGGGCCTGTCCGACGACAAAATCACACTGTTGTTGAATTATAATAAACTGAATAATACAGGAAAGGATGAGGCACGAAAAAGAATCCGTGAACTGGCAATGTTACCAGAATATACAGATTCCAGCGATGATCCACCCGAAAACAAAAGCCTGTGCTAAGCTCATGAATTCTTTTTTTGTTTATCTTAATGTTAGGACGCAAGTCAGTCGTAAGTTTATGATCCAAAATGACTTACGCAGCGGCGCATCTCCAAATTGTTCTTTCCGCAATTCACGGATAATTTCAACGAGATAGTCACGGATGAATCCATAATCGTTCGTAAAATGCTCTGGTCTGAACTTCGGAATCTCCCAGCCAGGAAGGTAGCAATGGATGCGGTCGAGGAATGCCGTATCAGTTCCCATTTCCGGTGGGAACGGCTCAAAAAGGCTTGTCCTCAAATTTCTATTCCTCGTCATACCAGAAAAGATTGCGACGCTTATAAAGCTCCGGCAAGGGAGCCGCAAACCTGGCATTCAAATCATGTATAATTCTATCTGTGTCCACACCTGGCATAATTTCCTGTCTCCTGTTTTTGTTCGCTCCTTATCGAATATCCGAACCACCGGTTCGGATATTCAGGTCGCGCTTTCCTCATAGTCGTTTGTATGTACCTTCGATATTGGAAAAGCGCCATACTCCTCGTGCTTATTCCATTCATCTATGGAAAGAACCTCAAAACTGTTTATTAATTCGAATTGTACCTCTTCGAGTTTCTGCAAGCGAAATGGCAGCAAACCTGCAATCTCATTTCTTATTCGTTTTCTTGTCACAACATCCCCTTTGGGATATTCCAGAATATACACGTAACTAATCGGTTTACCCTTTTGTATTGCCTTTAAATAAATCCAGCTATCATAATATTTATATGCAATTTTGTTTTTTAGTTTTTGACCAGAAGGGTCAAACGTCTCCGGATGCGACGCACCGGGAATATTTGCATTCTTGTATTCCACCAAAAGTATTCTTTCAGCCGTTTCCGCAGCAAAATCTACATCGCTCAAAATTCCAGCCCCATTTTTCTGGAAAATATCATGAATCTGGTCAGAAGACCATCCCGCCGCAGAAAAATCAAACTGATAAATTCCATTCTCTTCCTGATAAACCTGTGTCATTTTCTCCCCACCATATCTTCGTAAACCATATCCAACAGTTTTTCATCCGCCTGCATAATGTGATTCGGCTGCAACTCTTCCATCGAAAAAGCAGAGCTTCCATAGACCTCATCACCGCGATGGTTCACATCCGAAAATGTACCTTTTAATCTGTCTGGCAGTTCAGATGTCCCTTTATAAAGGCTATGAAATTTCACCTGTTCTTTTTCGCTTCTGAGAATCTCCAGATATTTCGCAAAATTATAGCTGTGGGTTGCCACAAAAATCTGAATTCCATTTTTCTGGAGTTCCAGTAAAATCCGGGCAACAAGCGGAAATAGCTCCGGATTTAAATTCGATTCCGGCTCATCCCAAAGTAAAACCGTTCCTTTTTCAAGCAATCCATTTCGTATCAGCTTCCAAAGCAATGCCAGTTTCCGAAGTCCTTCTGCTTCCAGCGAAAAATCTATCTTTCTTCCATCCCTTTTTACTACATAGAAGGTATCATCTTCCTGAATGACCTCCCCGTCAATCACGTCACTGATCTGGTCAAGAATAGCCTGCATATATTCAGGAACACTGCGTGCTTCCGGCAAAGAGGCGTTTACAATGATGTCCACCTGTGTTCCGTCAAAGGGCATTTTGTACTTGTTATTCAGCGCCAGAAAACCTTTCGAGTGAGAAAGCATCTCTGTCGTAGGAATCATAACAGATGAGATATTCAAACCCAGCCAGTTGTCAAAATTAAAAATGGCTTTATGAGACAAACTATATTGAAAACTGTGTTCTCCATCCGATACTTCAAAATAACAAAAACCTTCTTTATGATCTTCATTTTTTAACAAATCTGAATCAGACAGGTTATTAGAGAAGAACTTATAAAATCTGTCAGTTTTTCCGGCATCCGCTTTTTCGTTCGACCACTGTGTAGCAGCATAGATCATTTTAAGAAGAGTCGTTTTCCCGGTTCCGTTCTCTCCAATCATAACATTAATACCATCCGAGAATTCCAGCGTAAACGCATCATGGATTCTGTCCCCGGATTTCAGTTCCCCTTCTTTCGGATCTCCATTATTTTTTTGCCACTGACGTTGAAAAGCCATAACATTCGATACTTTGATTGATTTAATCGGCATAATTCATCCCTCCTCTGTTACCTTATTTTTGCCAGAACATCTTTAAATATTTCATAATTGTGTTTCACACCATCATCAAAATCAATCGAAATGAACTGATCGGCAAGGTGGTGTATTTTCTCTTCGTAATCGTGCAGCTCATCCGCCTGATCCTGCAGCTTTTTGAGCTGCTTATTCAGCTTCACACGCTCACCGGTACCTGCATTTGCAATCTGGTTTTCCAGTCCCGCAAGCTGCGCCGCACGCTCATCAATATCAAGTCCGTAGAGATCATTTTCTGACAAAATCCGAACCAGTGGTGCGGATTTTGAAATGCATCAATCCGTCTCAGCGCGTATTTGTATTAAAAACGCCAGGATTGAAACTTAGTGAAACTTAAATCAGGGCGTTTCAGCCGCACATTCGTGCAAAGCAGCCCATTATTTGCGTGTTTTGAAGCTGCTACTGCCAAATACTGAAACTTAATGAAACTTAAATCACGCCCATGCGGGAATATACTTCATATATCTTGGCGCAGTATCTGGATCCAGCGGCTTTATCAGCCCCGCTGCTATGGTATCCTTAATAATTCTGGATGCCTTTACCTTATCTTTCTCATCCAGATCAAACAACTCCCTTATATCCGAATTACTGATGGCGCTAAATTCAACGTATGCCAGGCATGCCTGCATATAGCAAGTGCGAATCCGGTCCTCTTTTGTAATCATGCTAAATGGTATTTTTGCGAACATAACCGTTTTCGTAAACTGATTACTCTGGTTAATTACCATCGGTGCAAGCAGCTTGTTTTTTCCGGTAGATCGTATCACCTTATCATAACCGCTCCCTCTTTCCTCGCAGATACCACATTTGTGCAGAAAACCAGCCATATTTTCATTTCTTGATACCGGAACGGTATCTACCATACGGTTAATGTCTACCAGCGGCGCGCCAGGATTAGAAAATTCAATCCGGTTACTGAAAATCTCTACCATCGGACTTGTTCCACGCTGCTCCAGAGACTGATGGATCATAATATTTGCAAGCAACTCACGAATCGCTATTTCCGGAAACGCATATACTGACTTGCGCACGGAGCCTTTAATAACTTCTTCCTGCGGAATCACGGCCATAATGTACTGCACAATTTCCTCATGGGAAAAAGCGTACCCTGAACAGAATTCCCGTTCACTGATGCCATCCAGTCGGTCGCTGCTCTTATATCGGATAACACGGACAGTCCGTTTCCCCAGCGGTTCAAATTCTTTGATATTTTTGCCGATTACCAGTGCACCCAGATTGGTGATATCATAATTTCCTGCCTCATTTCTTTTTACGAATTTTTCATGGCAAAAATCTTCCATAATACTTTCACGATTTCTCGGTATCGGAATCTGCATGGCATCATAATATCTTGAGAAATCTAACAGGCGTATTACTTCATCTTCAGAAATATTTCGTTTCGCTATTCGTAATTCAAAAGTAGTAGAATCAAACCTTTTCCAGAGCTCACGTTCTTTTTCTGGATAATCAACAAGCGATTTTAAACTGCTGCCGATTCGAATCATGGCTACAGATCCATATTTGACGGTTTCCTTTTCCGCACAGGGAATCTCAAGTATCGTAACTTTTTCCCCATTTTCCATAAAGACATCATGAAAGTGAAATCCGATCTTTGGATTAATCATTCTGGAAAGCCATGCTTCTAATTCTTCATTTCCCTTACACGCTTTTCGATACTCAAAATCCGTCCCGACAATCTGATGGGTATCATCTGCAACGCCCCAGACAAGATATGCGCTTGGGCGCTCACACAAAGCTGCCGCATTACTTAATCCCGAAATATATTTTGCTATTCTTTCCGGGTCTTTATTATTACACTTGAACTCTACCCATTCATTTTCAGCTGGTAGTTTCACAAGTTCCCTGACAATACTTCTTAGATATTCCTCCGTTCTTGCAGGCACAGAATCACCTCCTCGCTCAATTACCCAAACAGTGTTTGGGTAATTCCATTTTCACAGAGACATATTCAACGATTACCCAAACAATTCTATCATATGGATATCATTGCTCTTTACTTGATTTTTGCCAAAACATCTTTAAATATTTCATAATCCTAAATTCCCGGGTATAAGTTATAACTACATTGCCTAATCAGCCTTATTGAT
>JAJQIL010000152.1:0-11320 GCA_021199235.1 Lachnospiraceae bacterium
CCACGAATCGATCTCAGCTTCCCACTTTGTGAAGCGTCGCCCATGCCCCAGCTCCCGCCTGCCGCCTCGCCGGTCAGTTCCAGCCCTTCTTCGAATGCTTTTCCCTCAAACGGGAGTACCCCGGCGGTAACTGCCCGGCCAAGGTCAAGGCGCTCCATCTGTGCCGCATGGGAATTATGTACGCCCTGCGCCTGCGACGCTGCATTCTCCGCGCGCAACAGATCCAGCAGACCTCGCACGATTTCGGTCATCCGGTCGTTCTCATAACGAATATTTTCCAGCCACCGATTCTCACCGATCTCGCGCCGAAGCAGTTCCGCGTTCGTACTGATCGTGGAAACCGGCGTTTTCAGCTCATGTCCCGCATCAGAAATAAACTGGTTCTGCCGCTCGTAATTTTCTTCCAGCGGCCGGATGATCCAGCCCGATAACAGTATCGCCAGAATCAGCACAACAAGGATTGCGACAGCGCCAAAGATGACCGTATAACGCAGAAGCGTGACGATGCTCTCTCCGACCAGAGTATTATCCATCATGGAAACCAACGTGTAATCCTCACCCGACACCAGATAGATCATATTGTGGGAAATGCCGTAGGATTTCCCGGAGTCCAGAAAATCTCTCGCCAGATCCGTCAGCGCCTCATCCGAGAGCTGTGACGGGTCATCGTTGTTGACAGTCAGCACACTTCCATCCGCGTCAAACACAACGGAATAAAATGTGGAGAGATCGAGACGGCGCAGTCTGCCGTATTCATCGTCGTCTCCGATTCTTATGATTGTTCGTCTGGAAGCAGACTGATCAATTGAAAATTCATTTTCTGACTCTGCTTCATCATCCGACACAACCGCATCATCCGTCAGAGTTTTCTCCGCTGTGTCTGGGAAATCATCATCCGGCAGAAGTTCTTCCACACCTTCTTCCAGCGGCAATCCATCTTCACCGCCATCTTCCGAAAGCAGTTTATTTCCGTCAACCTCTTCCGGCGGCAGTTCATCCCCGTCGCCATCTCCGTCCGGCAACCCGCCATTCTCCAGATATTCCGCCGCGTACAGCTCCAGCATATCCCGGTTCTCCTGACTCATCTCACGGTAGCTGACTCCATAGATCACTGCGATCGTACCGAGCAGCGTGAATACCAGAATCGCCATTAAGAGCGCGACAATCTTAATCCTTGATTTTTTAAACATCGCATTTCCTCAGTTTTTCCGTTTCCATCAGCTTTTCCCTGCTGTTAAATACTATTCGTCTGGCAGCAGGCAACACAGTTACTTCAGCCGCGCAGCTCATACCCCAGCCCGCGCACCGCTTTGATCTCCATCCCGGAGCCGATAAAGGCCAGTTTTTTTCTGGTGAAAGAGATGTACACTTCCACATTGTTATACTCCGCATTGCTCTCATAGCCCCAGACTTTTACGGCCAGCTTTTCACGCGACACGATCGAGCCTTTCTTTTCCATCAGATATTCCATCAGATGAAGTTCCTTCTCACCGAGACGAATCTCCTGCCCGGTCGCACTGCAGGAAAGCGTCGCCGAAGCGATATCAAGGCTCAGATCGCCCGCATGCAGTCTTCCATCCTCTGCGGACATTGCCGGCATATTTCTGCGGCACAGAGCGCGCACCCGTGCCAGAAGTTCTTCTACCATAAACGGTTTCGTCAGATAATCGTCCGCCCCGGCATCCAGACCGCTGACCTTGTCCGCCAGCTCACTCTTTGCCGTCAGCATCAACACCGGAGTCCGCAGTCCTTCCCGCCTGATCTCCCGAATAACAGAAAAGCCGTCGCGCTTCGGCAGCATCACGTCCAGGATCACCGCGTCATAGATCCCGCTTAATGCCGCATCGAGGCCGCTCTCCCCGTCATAACAGACGTCCACGTCATAGTTCTCCTGACGAAAGACCTCCGCCTCCGCTTCCGCCATGCGGCGCTCATCCTCTACCAATAGAAGCTTCATACAGTCCTCCCCTATCGTTATAGAGTGAAAAAGCCGGCAGTGCGGAGCATTTCCCGCCAGTCTGCCGGCTTATGGACACCCTCTTCGGTATCAGTATAACAGAAAATTCTTGAAAAGGAATTGAATGTTGAAAAAATGATGTCTGTGGCAATCATCCTTTCTTCTCATATACAAACTGTCCTCCTTAATATCCCGTTTTATCGGAGATGGATACGGTAAACTTATAATAATTTGTACCGGAAAATCCGCCTTTTGCCTTAATGCTGCACAAAAGTTTATTCGAAGAAGTCTGTTTAATCAGCCAGTCTTTATAGTTGCTGTAATAGGTTTTTGTGTAATTCAAAGTCAGGCCATATTTCTTCAGCTGTTTCTTCAGCGCTGATGAATATTTCGCATCCCGCAGCGAACCTGTCGCAGATGAATAAAGCGTTGATGTTTTTTTATATTTTAATTCCTTGCAAAGATTATTCACGGAAGACGATATCCGGCTAAGAGTCAGACCATCCGCATATAAATCATACAATCCCAGTTTCAGCTGCATTGTTCCGGATGACGTCATACCCAAAATATAGGTAGTACACCCTCTTCCGTCCACGGCATAAAAATCCTGAATTACTATGTATTTTTTCTTATTGTAGGTCTTCACGTAAACTCTGATATCAGAAACCGACCATTTGGCTCCAAATGAGCATAAAGCAATGTCCTGTTTCTTTTTTATTTTTCCATTTTTCGTTACATAAGTTGCCATCCTAAGATAATTGCCAGCCGTCCCATTCTGTGAGTCTGATGTTATGTATAATGCAACGCATTCTTTTGTGCCGTCATTGTTGAAATCAGCAGCATAGACACTCAACACTCCACTTGTCTTACACCAGCTTAAGTTGCTGGAGGCAGAAAATGTGCGGGTAGAAGTCCCTGTAGATGCGACACCATAAGTCTTCGCCAGTGTTTTATTGATATAGTTTGTATATTTTTTTAATGATGCAGCCTGCGGACGCAGCGGCATTGCCATGCATAAAAACAAAAGCAGCATAAATGACAGCAGTTCTTTTCCGACTTTCTTTTTTCTCTTTAACATTTTACTCGTCCTCCCTAAAAATACCTTTTCTGAAGTTCCATGTTTAATTTCTATAACATGCCTTCATTGATCAGGTGGTTTCTCATAGCGGCTGTAATTGAAAAAGCAATTGCCCCTGCTCCCAAGTATAACACAAGGATCAATATATAGGGAAGGTAAAAGAATACATAATCCCAGGGACTTGTCTGAATATGAAGTTCAAATGCTTCCGGCCGATACTCTTCCTCTGACCGTATTATTTCCTCCTCATCCCATTCTTCATCCGAAGCCTCATCCGGCTCATCAAAATCAATTAATTCATCTGTTTCCTCTTCTCTCAGCAAATCCGGGGAAAGGCGATCTGACATGGCATCTGCAAATGCATTTGCCATAGAATCTGTATGCGTGTTCAAATCTGTTTTATCCGCCTCATAATCCAACGCTTCCAGAATGGCGTTCCGAGCTTTTCCCATTCTGATTCTGGCCGTAGGCGGAGCTCCAATGCAAGTGACAGTATTATCTGAATGATAAATATTCAGTTCTGCTCGAAAAGCACGCAGAAACAGACGTACTGCCGCTACCACCAGTACAAACGAAATTATATTCGGCAACAATCCACCCAAAAGAAATTTCACCAGAGTAGCCAATAAAAACAAACCGATTCCAGTAAACATTCCTTTAAAGTCATAAGAGATATCAGACTCTACATCACTGATATTCCGCAGAGGAAGCGTTTCCTCCTGTTTTCCTGCCGGAAATAAACCGAGTACCACATTGGGCTGTCCGACTGTAACTGCTGTAGTGGAAATTCCTATTTTATAAGTAAGCCATGGGCGAAAAATGTAATTAGGAAAGCTCACACTGTTTTGTTTCATATTCATAATTCACAATTCTCCTTTTGTTTGATATTACAAGCATAACACAGGCAAAGTTTAAAATATTGGATTCTCACAGTTGAATCCTATATTTTTTCGGCAGCTATTCTCTGTGTTTCATATGCTTCTAATGCTTTTCCAAGCTTTTCTCTGACCTGCTCCGCCAACACTGCTGGACTTATAATGCGGCAGTCCTGGCAATACTGCAGGCAAAATTGTACAATCCCGTACTCAGATGCCATCACACGGACACGACAGGTGTCTTCCCGTTGCTCTCTGGTCAAAGAAAATATGATTCGCTTTCCAAAGGCATCGACAAGATTGTTCAAAAGCTTTCTACGACATTCCAATGTAACCATTTGCGCTTCTCCGCCATACATGACCGGATGCTCATTTCGATATTCAACAGCATTAAATGTGCCGCTCCGACAATACTTTTTGAGTTCTTCCGGCATTCTTTCTCCGGGAATATCTGTTCTTTCCAAAGAAAGTATCCGGTCCACCCGATAATTCCGATAATAATTACCGCGCCCCTGCGCATGAGCGATCAGATAATAGTAGCCGTTCGCACTAAAAACTGCAAAGGGAGTAAAAACAGCCTCGCCGTCCGATCCCGGTCCAAGTACCAGCGTATTCCGCTCACTGCGGATATAGGTGCCATACTCCATACGCACCATCCAGTGATTATCTATGGCATCCAGCAAAAGACGAATATAAGCAGCGATTCTTGCTTCTGACAATACTTCATCCTCATCAACAAAGTCTGTCCCCAGTTTATCTGCGCTATGACATTCCGAATAATAACGCCTGTCACGCTTTTTCCTTTCTGCCTCAGAAGCGCTTCTGATCCGGTTTAGTTCGTCAAGAAGTCTGGCCGTGGTCGGCGCGGAAAGATATTGATTTGCAATGACGGAAGCCTTCAACATCTCAACCTCGCCATCCGTCATTTGTCCATAAAACGCATAATACAATCGGCTCCAGGTATTTTCTGAAACATCCCATACATCCACTTCCCGAAACTGTTCCTCACTACCCTTTTCATAACAGTGAATTGTTCCGTTATAATAATCCGGCAAAGTCAGGATTTCATTCCCCGTCCGATAAATCCGATTATTCTGAAATGACTGGCGCAGGGATTTCAGACAGTTCAGCAGTGTTGTTTTCGTCGGAGGACGGTGTCCCTCATTCTCGCAAAGTTCATGAACCTTATCCTGAATCTCAGGCACAGACATAGGCTGCTCCTTTGATCCATAATGTTTCAGCACTGCCAGAACATAGAGCTGCATATTCGCTGCGGGAGCGTAAGATTCTTTTTCTATGTTCTTCTCTTTTTCTATGTTCTTCTCTTTTTCTATGTCCTTCTCTTTTTCTATGTCCTTCTCTTTCATATCATTCCACTTATATTGCAATCTTATTTATAATAGCTCATAACCCACTTTTTAAAGTAACTCGTAATACTCTTAATGGCCGCATCCGGCGCTCCTTTGGAAAGCATGTCCATTCTCGTATCTCTGCAAAGTCTGGTCAGATCTCTCTGCACCAGATTGACGGTATTGCTGTGAAGCCCCTGCGGATAGCCTGCCTTATCCATCTCATACATGAAGCAGTTATTAAACATCCGCGAATACTGAGAATAATCCACGCGAACCGTTCCTCTGTAGTAGTTCCAGAATGCCGTAAAATCAATGCGATATCCCTTGTATAAATTTGCCATTTTGTTCTCCCTTCTGCCGCTCAGCGGCATTGCATCAGTTTTATTATTAATCTCAAAAGTCATATATTTTCTTCTTTTTATTATTATAAATCAGCGTACTTGTCCTTTTATATGGAAAAGTAATCTGCCGCTATGCGTTTTAGAATGCAGGCGCATTCCATAAACCAGTCAAACTGTTCTTCCCTGTCTCTGTTGAGGTCCGACACTTCCCGGATGATGCTGACACTGGAAGATTTCGACGCGCCATCCCAGGTAATGGTTCCCGGAATCTCTCTGAAGTCCTGCTCGATCTGGGCTTCATTTGCTATTAGACGATCAAACCAGTCGCTGTCCTTCGTAAACAGTGCCGTCCGTATCGTACCCTTTTTGCTGTTAAATGTCAGTTCAATATGTGTCTTCGCCGAACCTAAGCGCAGCGCGTACCAGTTACGGTCAGCAGGCTCTGCCTGTGGAAAGCCTGACTGAACAAATGCGGAGCTGCTCTGGTTTTCAAACGCATACGCAACAAAAGCTTTCCAGTAGCCCAACTTTGACGTGTCTGTGTCTGCGTTGGTGCCAGTATTTGCCGTCGGCACTGGAGACGCTGCCTTTCTTATCGTTTGAGTCGGACGTGATTCTACTGCCGATTTCATCTTCTCGAGCATTTGCGGTAAATCCGTACAGGTAGCTGTATTGGAGCTATCATCTGTATCAAAACTATTATCTGCGCCAGAACTATTCTTAGGAAGCTCATCAAACCAGCTTCTTCTTAGTGGAGCAGATTTTTCAATAGTTGTCAGATACTGTTCTTCACAAACATCATCCACGTCTATGAAAAGGTATTCGCCTATAATCACAAAATCGGCAGTTTTTCTAATTGGATATTTTTCTGATTTTTTCTTTGTTACCCAATTATCAGAAACTATTCCATTCTGATTTCTGACAAAGAATGATATCAACGTAGCTCCACAATCAAAAATACCATCAAAATATTCCTTGCTGACTCCCACATTCATTAATTCAAAATCTACAGTCCTTCTCCAGATAGGAAGTCCCGGTAAAAGCTCTCCTTCTGGATTATCAAGGCTTCTGGGCTCCCAATAGTAAACAATATCCGGATGTGCACTGTCAGCCCCTCCTTCTTTTTCTTCTCGTTGTGTCCACAGAATATTTCTTTCCATACAAGACCAGTTGCTCACCAAAATCGCCAAACTGTTTACTCCATCTTGGATCACGATCATTCGCCATAAAATATTTCCTCCAATCATAGAGTTTTCATGTGTCGTTACTGTTAGTGTCTTTATAAAGACACTATATTAATTTTGATTCTACCATCATAATAGTGAATAAACAAGGAATTTTTATTATTTTTAGAGACAGATTCGAGGATTTTGTTTTGATTCGATATGACCGTCTGTGGGTGACGATGAAGGAAAAACATATTTCGCAGTACGATTTGTACACATATTATGGGATTAATCGTTCCCTGTTGGATCGTTTGCGAAAAAATAAGAATATAGAAGTAAATACGATTAATCGTCTCTGCGAAATTTTACAGTGTCGAGTCGAAGATATTATGGAATATGTAGATGCTGACGAGCAGGATTAAAAGTAGCTTTTTCAAAAACAGTTCAGATTCTCGCTTTTCTAAGCTTTATAACTTCAGACGACATTTTACACCTCATTTTCTATCGCGCCCACACGCACAATAAAAAGAATGCCCGCTTCGGTATCATAATCATTCGATTTAGGCATTCTTTCATTCACTTTACAGAGTCATAACGATTTCCAGACAAAAACATACCAGCCGTATAAGCAGAGATTCAGGACGCAGCCCGTGCAAATGGATTCCCATACACCGCAGCCAGTCCCAGCGAATCCTCAATCCGCAGCAGCTGATTGTACTTGGCCACCCGTTCGGAACGGCAGGGCGCGCCGGTCTTGATCTGTCCCGCGCCGCAGGCAACCGCGAGATCCGCGATCAGGGTGTCTTCCGTCTCGCCTGACCGGTGAGAGATCACAACACGGTAACCATTTTTCTGGGCAAGGTCGATGGCCTCCAGCGTCTCTGACAGGGTCCCGATCTGATTCACCTTGATCAGGATGGCATTCGCGGCATTCTGCCGGATTCCTTTTGCCAGACGCTTCGGATTTGTAACGAACAGATCATCGCCCACCAGCTGAATACGCCCGCCCAGGCGGGAGGTCAGCTCCTGCCAGCCTTCCCAGTCGTTTTCATCCAATCCATCCTCAATGGACGCGATCGGAAAGGAACGGCAAAGATTCTCAAGGTAAGCGATCATCTCTTCCGTAGTCCTGCGGACGTCTCTCCCCTGACGCTTTCCTTCTCCCGGAAATACATAAGCTTTGGCGGACGGATCGTACAGTTCGCTTGCCGCCGCGTCAAGCGCGATCACGATTTCTTTTCCCGGACAGAATCCAGCCCGTTCTATCGCCTCGACAATCAGCGAGAGTGCGGTGCCTGCGTCTTCCAGATCAGGTGCGAAACCGCCCTCATCTCCCACGCCGGAAGATAATCCGCGCTCTTTCAGGATTTCTTTTAATGTGTGATAGATATCCGCGCACATCTGAAGACCGTGCTCAAATCCTTCCGCGCCCACAGGCATGATCATGAATTCCTGCAGGTCGAGGGGATTCGCGGCATGCGCGCCTCCGTTCAGAATGTTCATCATCGGCACAGGCAGGCGGTTCGCCCGCATGCCTCCGAGGTAACGGTACAGAGGCTGGCGCAGGCTTCGCGCTGCAGTTACGGCAGTTGCCAGAGAAACGCCGAGAATCGCATTCGCGCCGAGCTGCTTCTTATTGATTGTACCATCCTCCCTGCAGAGGATCCGGTCGATTGCGACCTGATCAAACACGTTTTCTCCGATTACCGCATCCGCCAGAATGGTGTTAACATAGTGGCAGGCTTTCAAAACACCCTTTCCATGATAGCGGTCTTCTCCGTCCCGAAGCTCCACTGCTTCATGCTCTCCGGTCGAAGCGCCGGACGGAACCGCCGCCCTCCCGATACATCCGTCCTCTGTCATCAATTCCACTTCCACCGTCGGATTCCCTCTGGAATCGAGAATCTCCCGGGCATAAACATCCGTGATCGGCATATAGTTGTGCATACATATTCCTCCTGGTTTTTCCGCATTTTACAGTAAACAACGTAATTCGTTTTACTTTGCATCATTGCTGCATTCTGAAACGCCTGAAGTCGTTTCCTTTAGTATATCCAGCGTCGGCCGATTTCACCCGGAAAATGAGTGGCACATTTTTCCTGTAATGAATAGTCTGGCGGGAGCCAGAAATATTCCTTGCGCGGGCCGTGCGCAAAAAAAGGGCCCCGCCCTATAGCGAAGCCCCTCCGATTGATTCTAATAATTATTTAATTAAACTGACTGTTGTAATCCTCAAAGCCATCCTCGAAACCGTCGTCAAAACCGCCCCGGGATCTGTCGCTTCCGTCCTCCTCGTCTCCATCCTCATCATCCGGAATCTCCAGGCCGGATCTGCCGCTTCTGTCAGAAGAGGATTCTTCGGTCTCTTCCTCCGCGTCGTCCGCCGAATCGGCCGAAGCTATCGTTGAGGAGCTGCCTTCCTGCAGCGTTACCTCCACCTCACGTGCTTCATAGCTGCCGTTATTGGCCGTCTGCACCTCCAGCGTGATTGTCTCTCCCGGCGCGTAATAACTCATCTTCTCAATCAGATCATCCGAGCTGGTCACGCTCTCACCTTCCAGCGCAGTGATAATGTCACCGTTTTTCAGACCGGCTTCTTCCGCCGCGGAACCGCTGTTTACCTCGTACACAAACGCGCCTGCCGGCATATTGTAGGTCTCGATTGCTTCATCCGAAACAGTCAGCACGGTTGCGCCGATATAGCCGCGCTCCGAGTCGCTGAGCTTATCTCTCGTCTCCTTGTTGATCAGCTGCTCCAGCACCGGCACCGCCGTGTCAATTGGAATAAAATATCCCATGCCTTCCGCGGAATCTCCGGTCTCTTTCGCTACACAGATGCCGATGACCTCACCGGAAGCGTTCAGAAGAGCGCCGCCGCTGCTGCCGAGATTGACTGCCGCGTCCGTCAGGATCACTTCCATCGTGAGACCTTCAATGTCTACCTCACGGTTCAGGGCACTGATGATACCGGTCGTCGCGCTTACGCCATAACCCATGGCGTTGCTGATCGCCACAGTCGCCTGTCCGATCTTCAGATCTTCTGAACTGCCAGGGTTCGCGATGCGCAGCTGCTCCAGCACGGAATCCTCGATATCAGAAAGCTCCACTGCCACAACGGCCAGATCTGTTGAAGAACTCGTGCCCTTTACTCTTCCGTATACCGTCAGGTCGTCCTCATCCTCTGCTTCCACGGAAAAACCGACCATAAGTTCATCCGCGTCGCTCACCACATGATAATTGGTCGCGATCAGAAGCTCTGTATCGCTTTGTGCGATAATGATTCCGGAAGCTGTTGTCTCCTCTTCTTCTTCCTCATCCGCGTCTTCAAATACAATCGATCCGTCGTCCGCATAGTAATAGTAATAGCCGGAAGACGAATCCTCCTCTGCCGCTTCACTGACACAGGAAATGGAAACGATCGAAGGCATGCAGTTTTCCACGATCTCCGATACGTCCGTCGTCACGATACTGCCTGAAACCGTCTCCACGCTGTTCACCGATGAGCCGGCACCCAGCGTTGCTTCATCAACTGACGCATCCGTCTCTTCCTCCGCAGCCCCGGTAGAATCCGCATCTCCCTCAGCTGCCGTTTCCTCTGTACCGTCTTCCCCGGAAGAAGCCGCCTCACTGTCGGCATCCTCATCTGAGCTGCCGGCCACATTCAGCGTGACCCGTTCGGATTCCTCTGAATCGGAAGCATCTGTCTGTGCTGTCTCAGCCGCGGTCTCCTCCGTATTCTCGGTCTCATCCGCAGCAGTCTTTGTCACATCCGAAGAGACTTCAGTCTCATCGTCGTCGCCTACAATATTCAGCGTGGTGCGCTGCGTCTCCTCTGTCTCCTCCGCATTTGCCAGATATGTGCCGTGAAGCGAGCTTCCTTCAACACACACACCGATCAACAGAGCGCCCGCCAAAGCAGCAGCACCGTATTTCTTCCACTTATTCATAACTGATAATCCCCTTTCCGCTTAAAGTTTTCAGCAGGAAACGCAACTGTTCCGTACCTTCATGTTATCTTAAGGCTGCAGCTGATTGCTGCCGTTTCCTGCAGGTTATGTCAGTTCCGCTTTTTCCATAATTTCTGTTACTATAGCGCAGCTTTGTGTCATAACTGTGAAAACAAAGCGGTTTATTTTCCGGCAAATCCTATCGGTTTGTACAGATGCCCTGCGAATTCAGATAATACTTTCCGATCTTCGTATTCTTCTGCATCACACCGGCAGAATTAAAGTAATAATAGGAACCGTCTATCTTCTTCCAGCCCTTCACACGCTGTCCTGCCGGAGTGCTCTTCGGATTCAGGTAATACGTCTTTCCCTTGATCTTCAGCCAGCCCGTCTGCATCACGCCTGACGAGTTGAAGTAATAGTATTTCTTATTGATCTTCACCCATCCGGTCGCTCGCTGACCCGCAGGACTGCTCTTCTTCTTCAGATAATAGGTATTACCATCCACCGTCAGCCAGCCGGTTACCCGTGCTCCGGTCTCCGGATCCATATAATAATACTTTCCGCTGATCTTCTTCCAGCCCGTCTGCATCACGCCTGACGA
>JAJQIL010000152.1:11420-14600 GCA_021199235.1 Lachnospiraceae bacterium
CCAGCCCGTCTGCATCACGCCTGACGAATTGAAGTAATAGTATTTCTTACTGATCTTCGTCCAGCCCGTCACACGGTAGCCCTTCGAATTCAGATAATACTTATTGCCGTCCACCGTCAGCCAGCTGCTCTTTACGATCTTGCCGCTGGCATCCAGATACCAGTAATTCGTGCCGTCCGTCTGCCATCCGGTCGAGGAAGACCTCTTAATCAGCGGTGTCGTCCGCGGCGTGATGGTCGAGGCATAATCTACATAGCTGTAATCCAGGTCGACTGCCGTCTTGATGCCGTCCACCTTGCCGGTGCTGCTGTACTGCCACATGGACACCGGAGAAATTGTGGGAGCATAACTCCAGCAGGCTACCCAGTAATCATAATCAGAAAGCGCGGACATATCCAGATAGCTGATAAACCAGCTGTTGCTCGCGTAAATCATCGGATGATACCCGGCCGCCTCGATCACTTCCAGAAACGCGATCGCGAGCTCGGTCCGTTCTGCCTTCGTCATTGATAAATAGCAGCTTGCTTCCATGTCGAGCGCCACCGGATAGGAAATCTTGTACCCGTCAATCAGATCGAGCACCTGATAGGCTTCCTCACGCATTTCCGCAACGGTCGTCGAATACGTGAGACGATAAACACCGACATTCACACCCGCATCAATCGCACCCTCGATGTTTTTAGTAAACTTTGTATCATAGGTCTGTGTGCCGTTCTTATACCAGCCGGTGCCGAGCATGACAAATTTTATGCCGTCCGCTGCGACATCTTCCCAGTCGACATTCCCCTGCCACTTTGACACATCGATACCCTTAATTTTCGTGGCGGCCTCTGCTTCACCCGGAAGCGCCGTAACCACTGCGATCAGCAGCAGCAGCGTCATCGCAAGAAGCTGTGCGACTCTTTGCACTCCGACAAATCTGGTCCTTGTCGTCTCCCCCGGCATCCTCCCGGACATTTGTTTTTCCCTCATTCTCATTCCCTGTACTTCCTTCCCCTTAAAATTCTCCGAGACAGATTTCATCAGATACTTATCTGATACTCCCCCGATTTAGATGCCAGTTGGACGGATCTTCTTTCCTCTTCACAACTGTTCTGAATTGTTACCAACGATCTTTTTATCTTATATATTCCTATGGTTATGTGTGAATATTGTAACGGAAAAGTTACGAATATACAAGCATTTTTTCATTTTTATTAAGTCATTTTTAAAATATAGTTAAGAAAAAGACCCCGGAACACGTTTTTGTCCTCAGGGTCTTTCCCGTCTTTTTCACTTATTCTGACATGTATCTCATGTGCTGTTACGTTACACTTCATGCGTCAGCAAACTGCCGGTCATCTCCGATATTACGCCTCATGCGTCAGCAGAGATTCCCCGGTCATCTCCTTCGGCTGCTCCATACCCATCAGCTCAATGAGCGTCGGAACGATATCCGCGAGACGTCCGCCCTCGCGAAGGCCAACGCCTTCTCCGCAGTTTACAAGAATAAACGGTACCGGATTCGTCGTATGAGCGGTGAACGGCTCGCCGGTCTCATAATCGATCAGCTGCTCCGCATTGCCGTGATCCGCACAGATGAACAGCTTGCCGTCCACAGATTTCACTGCCTCGACCACTTTTCCGACACACGCATCCACAGTCTCAATTGCCTTGATCGCCGCAGAAAGCACACCGGTATGGCCGACCATATCCGGATTGGCAAAGTTCGTGATCACTACATCGTATTTGCCGGATGTGATCGCGCCGACCACTTTCTCACACACCTCCGGAGCGCTCATCTCCGGCTGCAGATCATAGGTTGCCACCTTCGGTGACTTCACAAGAATACGGTCCTCGCCCGGATTCGGCGCTTCCACACCGCCGTTGAAAAAGAATGTCACATGCGCATATTTCTCCGTCTCGGCGATACGTGCCTGCGTCATATTGTGAGCGGCCAGGTACTCGCCGAACGTATTCGTCACGGAAATCTTCGGGAACGCGACGGTCTTATTCGGAATCGTCACATCGTAATCCGCGAAGCATACATAAGTCGTATGAATACGCGCCCCGCGGTCAAAGCCGTCAAACTCATCGCAGCAGAAGGTGCGGGTAAGCTCTCTCGCGCGGTCCGGACGGAAGTTGAAGAAGATCACCGAATCTCCATCCTTCACTGTCGTCACCGGTGCGCCGTCCTTCATCACTACGGTCGGGAGTACAAATTCGTCCGTCACATCCTTCGCATAGGACTGCGCCACAGCCTCCACACCGGAAGCAGCCGTCTCGCCCTCGCCGTACACCAGCGCGCGATATGCTTTCTCCACGCGGTCCCAGCGGTTATCCCGATCCATCGCGTAGTAGCGGCCGGACACTACGCCGATCTCGCCAACGCCAAGCTCTTCCATCTTATCCTGAAGCTCCTGCACATAATCCTTACCTGACGCCGGCGGCGTATCGCGGCCGTCCAGGAAGCAGTGCACATACACTTTCTTCAGGCCATAGCGCTTCGCCATCTCCAGCAGCGCGTACACATGCGTATTGTGGCTGTGCACACCGCCGTCAGAAAGAAGTCCCCACATATGGAGACTGGAATCATTCTCTTTTGCATTCTCCATTGCGCGCTTCAGCTCGGCATTCTCAAAAAAGTCGCCGTCCTCAATCTCTTTCGTAATCCTGGTCAGATCCTGATAAACTACACGCCCTGCGCCCATATTCATATGGCCGACCTCGGAATTGCCCATCTGGCCGTCCGGCAGTCCGACCGAAAGTCCGCTCGCCGCGCCCTGCACAAAAGGACAGGTCGCCATCAGTTCATCCATGACCGGGGTCGCCGCCTGCGCGATCGCATTGCCCTCCGTCTTCTCATTTAATCCATATCCATCCAAAATCATCAATACCGTTGGTTTTTTCATGCTCATTTCTCCTTATATCCGCCCTGTCATCCGGCATATATGAAAAACGCTTTCCGTCACTGCACACAGTGCAGCCGCGGATCGTATATATGCCGCCGCAGGGCCTGTCATTCTCATTGACGCACCGCAAGGCAATCATGGTTCCGTCTGCGGTACTTAAGCGTTTGCCAGCCGCTCCCAAGTATAACACGCACTTTCAGGAAATACAATAAAAAAGTATTACTGACATCCGCACCTATGGGCCATTTATGATAATGTCCTTATATACCACAAGAGAAAATGTCCCAAA
>JAJQIL010000145.1 GCA_021199235.1 Lachnospiraceae bacterium
AAAAAAAGAGGAGCCCCCGCAGGTTCTCCTCCGGTCACAGGCCTCACAGGTGTCTGCAACGCATTCACTGGCTGTATAATAATTGAAATCACCTGGAAAGTCAAGAGTTCTGCCAGATATTTTTAATATATGCGAAGGCTCCATTTTTATTCATAGATACCCTGTTCACGCATATAAGCGAGGTAGCGTCCCACCGTGGTTTTGGGAATGTCGAGACCCGATTCGATCTCGCGGATTGTGGGTGTGATTCCGTTCGATTCCTGATAGTCATTGATGAAGTCTTCAATCAGCTTGAAGTACTCCGCTTTCTTTGTGTGCATCACGATTCTCCTTTCATCGCGCCGGGATAAATGTCCCAGGCAAGTGTATTATACAAACAGAACATATGTTTGACAAGAGAAAAAACGCAAGTTTTTTCAAAAATCTCCAGAAGTCACAAACTTGCGACAATAAAAAGTTGAATTTTCGACTTGCTTCCAGTATAATATAAATTGATTTTTTGTATCCAAACACGGCAAGACCACTTCACCGGAGGCATACGATGGCTTTAAAAAACTGGCAGAAAATAAAACTGGTAAAACTCGTGGAGCTGCTGCGGCAAGAATCTGATGAGCAACACCCTTTGACAACCGTGCAAATCTGCGATTACATGACGAAATGCGATATCCCGTGCGATCGTAGAGTCGTGAGCCGTGATGTGGACATCTTAAATGAACTGGGAATTGAAGTTCTGGAGACGTGGGTCGGTAAAAAGAAGGGCTACTATGTGGCAGAACGGAGCTTCTCCACCCCGGAGCTTAAGATACTGATAGATGCCGTGCAGGCCGCAAGCTTCATCACCGAAAAGAAATCCAGCGAACTGATAGATAAACTGGCAAACCTCGGCGGCACCCACAGCGCGGAAATCATAAAAGGAAATCTGGTGTGCTTCAACACCCGCAAGCACAGCAACGAGCATATTTATTACAACGTAGGTGCCTTAGAGGACGCCATGCAGCGCCAGAAGAAGGTCATCTTCCGTTATTTTGATATAGACATAAACCGCGAGAAGGTTTACCGCAAGGAAGGACACCACTATGTGGTGGAACCGGTATCGCTTGTGTATAACGAGGACAACTACTATCTCATCGCATACAGCGACAAGCACGACGCCACAGCTAACTACTGTGTTGACCGCATGGACTCCGTGGAAGCCATTGACGAGGAGATCTCGGAAAAAGCCTTAGAGCTTCGCGGCGGTGTTGCCGAGTATACAGAGCAGGCGTTTAAAATGTATGGCGGTGAACAAAAGACCATCGCTCTCGAATTTGAAAAAGATTTGACAGGCGTTGTCTATGACCGTTTCGGTGAGAACGTGAATATGATGACCTCCGTTGAGGAGCGAAACATTGCCACCGTCAAGGTTCAGATATCACCGACGTTCTGGGGCTGGCTGTTCCAGTTTGGCAAAAGGATGCGGGTGATTTCGCCGGACGAGGTGGTTAAGGAATATCGGGCACGGTTAGAGGAAGTGCTGGAATAGACATTTAGGAATATAGCAAAAACGCTCCACAGTGTGAAGCAAATTGGAATGATGCGTGAGTGGGATTTTAATGGAAGGTAATAGCTGATGGCAGAAAGTCAAAACATAGAATGGAAGGAATCCTGGCGGGATGAATATTTAAAGTGGATTTGCGGTTTTGCCAATGCGCAGGGCGGCAGGATTTATATAGGAACAAGCGATGATGGAACCGTAATCGGCGTAGAGGAAAGCAAAAAATTGCTGGAGGATATTCCGAATAAGATACAAAATACATTGGGAATCATAGCGGATGTAAATCTGCTATCAGAAAACGGTCTGGACTATATTGAAATTGTCGTGAGCCCAAGCTCCTACCCTGTGAATTACAAGGGAGAATATCATTACCGCAGCGGCAGCACAAAGCAGCAGCTTCGTGGCGCGGCGCTTACGCAATTTATCGGAGAAAAGACGGGATTACTCTGGGATGCAGTTCCTGTTGATAACATCAGCGTAGCTGACCTTGACCAGCGCAGCCTCGATATTTTTCGCAGGGAAGCTGTGAAAAAGGAAAGGATGACCAAAGAGGATTTGGACATTCCAAACGAAGAGCTACTGGATCATCTTGACCTCTTGACGGACGGAAAACTGAAGCGTGCAGCTGTAATGCTGTTTTATCATAAGCCAGGAAAGATTATAACCGGATGTTATGTGAAAATCGGAAAATTCGGCGAAGGCTCTGACCTCCAGTATCAGGACACCGTCGAAGGCTCTCTTTTTGACATTGCGGATCGGGTGATTGACTTGATTTATACCAAATATCTCAAAGCCGCGATTACCTACGAGCATGATGTCCGGGTGGAAACTTACCCATTCCCCAGAGACGGGGTGCGTGAAGCTGTCTACTATGCCTTGGGACATAACAATTACGCTGATAGTGTCCCGATTCAAATCCGAATCGAAGATGACGCCATGTATATCAGCAATAACTGTATACTTCCAAAGGACTGGACGACGGAAACACTGATGAAACCGCATAAGTCCATGCCGTTCAATCCATCCATCGCCAATGCATTTTATCGCGCTGGATATATTGAGGCTTGGGGACGTGGCATACAGAAAATATGCGAAGCATGCCAGGAGCTTGGTACACCAAATCCGGAATACACTGTGCTTGGCAATGACCTGACAGTGAAATTTACTGCTCTTGAAAGTGCCAAAATTTCTGATTTTAAAACGCCAAACCGCCAAAATGGCGGTTTAGATGGCGGTTTAAGTGGCGGTTTAGAAGATGAAACGCAGATTGTATATAGGAAAATACTGGAAATTATTGCAAACAATTCCAAGGTCACACAAAAGGAAATAGCGCAAAACTCCAGCATCCCTCTCCGAACAGTACAACGAGCCATGAAAGAACTCACTGCGCGAGGACAGATACATCGACAAGGCAGTAAGCGGTATGGATATTGGGAAATAACTGGTTAAATAAAAAGAGCCAGAAGGCTCAAAATAAGCGAGGTATAGAAAAATGGCTGGAAATACAGGAATTGATGCAATGTGGGATGCAAAGGCTTTTCTTGAGGAAGACCTTTCTAAGAAAACACCTGTTATCCGTACCGGCGCTGAGATTCCGTTCACGCGGTATTTCTATAAATACCAACAGCCGACGCCGAGCGAAGAACCGGAGAGCCAGTTTATGAAGTTGGAAAGGTCGGTTTCTGAGCGTGTGGCAAGGTTATTTGAGAAAGATTGATGGGGATTTTGAAATGGAAGAGAAGAAAATTTCCGGCGAATATGGAGAAATTATTGTATATCAAACAGAGGATGGCCTGACGAGGCTTGATGTGAAGTTTGAAGATGAAACAGTATGGCTGACGCAGGCACAGCTGGTTGAATTGTATCAGACAAGCAAATCAAATATAAGCGAGCACATTAAGCATATATTTGAGGAGGGCGAACTTGACGAAACTTCAGTTGTTCGGAAATTCCGAACAACTGCGGCTGATGGAAAAATGTATAATACAACGCATTATAATCTTGATATGATTATTTCGCTTGGATATAGAGTAAAATTATCAGAGAGCAGATGCGGAACAGCCGTTTATGGGGCTTAAAACCTTTTCGGGCAGTTTCCCGCTGAAAAAGGACATCTCTGTTGCAAAGAACTATCTGGATGAGAACGAGCTTAAAATATTAAACAATCTCGTTTCCGGGTATTTTGATTTTGCGGAAATCAGCGCCATTGAACATCGCCCGATGTACATGAGCGATTATATTCACCAACTTGATACCATCCTTACTTCCGGCGGCAGACCATTGCTTACGGGAAGCGGAAAAGTCAGCCATGCAGACGCACTGAAAAAGGCAACCGAGGAATACCGTAGATTTCAGGAGAAAGAACTTTCTCCTGTGGAGCAGGCGTATCTGGAGACGATCCGAGACGCAGAAAAAACGGCGAAGAAAAAGTCGAAGGAGTGAGGTGGTGTCGGTATGCGGGAAATGAAGGATAGTAGGATTGAATGGATTGATGAGATACCGGCGGACTGGGAAATTAAAAAGATTATCCGGATACGGAATATAAGACATTGACTGTTGATGTTGGGTTTTATATCAGTCGTGTTTATTCAAAAAAGGATGTGGTTATAGATGAGGTTTTATACGGATGATGACCGCCGGGCAGTGACGGTGGAGATACGTATTCACCCAGACTTTCTGGGGCTGGATGATTCGATGACGGTTTCAGAAGAAAAAAAGATTGTTTCGAGCGCGAAAATGACTGCTTCAGATGAAAAACCTGCCCATTCGGACGGGAACCTGCCTGTTGACGGGGAGAAAAGTTGTGTTTCGGATTCAAACGCAACTTCTGAGGATGGGGAAAGTATCGTTTCACCTGGAAAAGTATCGTTTGAAGAAATATTAAAAAGAGCAGAATTTACGGAGCGAACAAGAGAAAATATAAGTCTCTTAAGAAGAGCCATTACAGAGGACATATTTAGTCGGGCGGATGTAGTAAAATTGCTAAGATTATCAAAACCGGGCGCTGGAAAGCTGATGAAAAAAATGAAAGAAAACATGCTGATCGTCCCCGTCTCCGGCCACGGCAAGGGCAAATATAGATTTATCACAGAGGAGGATGAGACTGAATGATGCTGCAATTCAAAGAAGATTTGTTCAGGGAGCTTCATTCATCAAAGAAAGCGGCTATGGCACCACCATCACAGCAAGCTCTAACGTAAAGTATTATTTGATTGGAATTGTTTCAAAGAAAAGACAGACGAAAACAGGGGAAAAGGTATGAGACTGGAATTTATCGGGGCGGCTCATGAGGTAACAGGGAGCTGCCATTATCTGGAATTTGGGGGAAGGCACATTCTGGTAGACTGCGGCATGGAGCAGGGACCGGACATTTATGAGAATCAGGAGCTGCCGGTGAATGCGGCGACGATCGACGCCGTGTTTGTGACACATGCGCACATTGATCATTCAGGATTGCTGCCGCTGCTGTATGCGAGGGGATTTCGCGGAGCTGTCTATTCCACAAATGCGACCGCGCAGCTTTGCAACATCATGCTGAAGGACAGTGCGCACATTCAGGAATCCGAAGCGGAATGGAAGAACCGCAAGGCCCAGCGGGCTGGCAGGCCGGAGACGGTGCCGATGTATACGACTGCGGATGCGGAGAATGTTCTGAAGCAGTTTGTGCCGTGTCCATATGATAAGAAAGTACGGATTTTTGAAGATCTGGAGGTGTGTTTCCGGGATGCCGGACATCTTCTGGGGTCTGCGTTTATTGAGATGTGGGTGACGGAAGGGAGCGAATCACGCAAGCTGGTCTTTTCCGGCGACCTTGGCAATGGCAACCGTGCTCTGATCCGGGATCCGGAGTTACCGGAATCCGCGGATTATCTGATCATCGAGTCTACCTATGGAGATCGCCTTCATGACGTGCCGCCTGATTATGCAGTCGAGCTGGGAAAGGTCCTTTCCGCGACCTTTACCAGAGGCGGAAATGTGTTGATTCCTGCGTTTTCCGTGGGACGGACGCAGGAGATGCTGTATTACTTAAGGCAGATCAAAATGGAGAATATGATTCCGGCGTTCCCGGATTTTGAAGTGTATGTGGACAGCCCGCTGTCTATTGAGGCAACCAATATATATAATGAAAGCGTAGAAGACTGTTTCCGGGAAAAGGATCTGGAAATGATCCGCAGCGGCGTGAATCCCATTCAGTTTCCGGGGCTTCGCCAGTCGGTCACCAGCGCGGATTCTCAGGCAATCAATGCGGACCCGAAGCCGAAAGTGATCATATCCGCGTCCGGCATGTGTGAGGCGGGGCGTGTACGCCATCACCTGAAGCACAATCTCTGGCGTCCGGAGAGCTCGGTCGTCTTCGTTGGCTATCAGGTACCGGGTACGCTCGGACACAGCCTTTTAAACGGCGCGGACGAGGTAAAGCTGTTTGGCGAAACAATCCGAGTGCAGGCACACATTATCAGTCTGCCTGGCATCAGCGGCCACGCCGACCGGGATCATCTGACCGCCTGGGTGCAGGGGATGAAAAAGAAGCCGCAACGGGTTTTTGTCGTACACGGTGAGGATGAGGTGACAGATGCTTTTGCCGCTCATCTGACGGAGCAGACCGGTGTGGAAGCGACCGCACCATACAGCGGCGATGCCTGGGATCTGTGCCGGAATATCTGCGTGGCAGCCGGGGATCGGAAGAAGGCAGCAAAGAAAGCAAAGGCGAAGCGTGCGAATACAGTTTATGATCGTCTCCTGGCAGCGGGAGAGCGCCTGCTGGCTGTGATCCGGAAGAATAAAGAATGTACGAATAAAGACCTCGCGAAGTTCACCAGCCAGATCAATGCGCTCTGCGACAAATGGGACAGATAGGACAGACCGACAAGACAGAAATGCTTTCCGAAACAGAAAGTTCTCAGACAGAAGAAAACCATACTCATACATGGGGAGATTGGACGGTAGTAAGCGAGGCATCTTTAGACACGCCGGAAATTCAAACGCATACCTGCACCGGATGACGGCACTATAACGGCGGTAAAAGCGGGAAAGCAAAAATAACCGTGAAGAGCGGATCAAAGAAATACGTAGTGACGGTGAAGGTTACAAAGCAGTGATATCTTTTCTAAAAAAACATACCCGCCAGCGGCTGTAAAAAGCCATTGGCGGGTATATGATTTTTACATGCTCGGGGGATTTTCCGGCTTTTAATCTGCTGCAATGATTTCCACATCCGGAGTTTCGTCCCAGTCGACAGCAGAAGCTGGCATTTTCCTGGCGATATTCAATGCTGCCTGTTCGGAATCAGCCCATACGGTTATATATCCGCTGCAGGTCATTTTAATCTGGTAACAGGAATACGTCTCTGTTTCTGTCGACGTTTCGTATGCGGAGATACGGCGGACAATTTCAGTACCATCGAATGTTTTTAACACATCTTTTGCATCTTTCATACCGAACAGTTTGTCCATGACTGCATCACCGTCGTGCGTGCTGAGCCAGTTTATAAAATCTATAGCAGTCAGCTCATACTGCGCGACTTCAGAAAATTCAGTGATTTTCAGACGCATGACATCCCTTGCCGTACCGGGTTCTACACTATAGCCGCTTCGGATGATGAAAAATTCGTATTTACCGATGATGTCTTCCGCGTCTCTTTCATGGATATAATCTCCGGAACTCCAGATGTAGTTCAGTTCTTCAAAACGTTTGATCAGTGTTCTTATGTCTTTTTCGTACAGGCAATGGATGACCATGCCGCGGTAGAATGGTTTGAATTTCACGGTTGTGTCTCCTCCTTATATATGTGTTTGATATGGAACCTGCGGTGTCCGTATCGGTTCATTGAAGTTTGGCTGTCTGTCCCCCCCTTCAATAGCTAAGACAGGAAAGGAGCAGAAAAAGTTTTATGATTTTCAAAAAAATTAAAAAAACTGGAATTCTCGATGCGATTTTTTCCCTCACTTTATCGATACATTTTATCACATCCTTTTGCGCATTTCTACTCGTTAATGAACAAATTGCACAAGTTTGTCATTCCCTCCGCAGCGCTTCGATTGGATCCAGATTCGCCGCCTTCATGGACGGAAACAGGCCGAAGAGGATGCCGATCAGCATGGAGAACGCGACCGCGATGACCGATGCCGGTATGCTGATGGCGACGGGGATTCCGGAGAGATTGTAGATGAAATACGAGATGCCGATGCCTGCCCCGACCCCAAGGATGCCGCCCAGGCTGGTGAGAACGACGGATTCCGTCAGGAACTGCCCGAGGATGGCACGTTTTTTCGCGCCGATCGCTTTTTTCAGACCGATCTCGCTGGTCCGTTCGGTTACTGTCATCATCATTACGTTCATGACGCCGATACCGCCGACCAGAAGAGAGATGCTGGCGATCCAGATCAGCTGTGTGTTGCTGGAACTGCTAAGCTGCTCCAGCCAGCTGGCCTGAGTTGCAAGATTCTGGGCGGTGTAGGTGACATCTGTCAGGTCGGATGAGATTGTGCTGTTTAATATCTGTACCGCCCCGCTGCCGGCTTTTATCATATCGTCTGTGCTGCTGGCTTTTACGATGACATTCTCTGGTTCATCGAAACAATACAGGAGCGGCCAGCACGCGCGCGGAAGGAAGAGACAGCCGTTGGAGGTGCTGTTTTGGGATTTTTGGGAATTGTATTCCGTAACGGTGGATATGGCTGCGGTATAGGTTTTGGATTCCGCGGCGACACCGATGATCGTAAACACCATTCCGTTGATGGACAGTGTTTCGCCAATCGGGTCTGAGCCTGGAAAATAATTATCGGCGATGGTGTCGTCGACGATCACAACGTTGCGGAAATTCGTATAATCATCTTCGGTAAAGCCGCGTCCGGAGCGGATCTTATAGCCCGTCGTGGAGAAGTAGCTGGTGTCGATGCCCCGGATGGTGGGAAGCGCAATCTCCGTATTATTATAGTAGACAGAACGATTTACTGTTTTTCGTTCTGTGTATGCGGTAACATTTTCGACTGTATCCAATGCCAGAATCTGATCCCGTACCGAATCAGAAACGACAGGCACGCCGGAGGGGATGTCCAAGCTGCCGGAGATCGAATGGGGAGATCCGTTCTTTGTCAGCAGGATCTCTACGTTATTGGTGCCTGCTCCGATCAGGATTTTCTTGTTTTGCTCGTAGGAACCCTGAATCGTCGATACGATGGCAATGATTGAGGCAATGCCGATGATGATGCCAAGCATGGTCAGGATGGAGCGCATCTTATGTGCCCAGATGCTCTGGAAGGATAAACGCAGGTTTTCTATCATGGGATAGCTTCTCCTTTCGAAGAAAATGGCTGGTGACAGACAATGCATGACGGACAATGCATGACGGACAATGCGTGGCGGACAATGCGTGGTGGACAATGCGTGATGGTTCATCTGGTTATTCAATGAGGGCGGACAGCTCGTCCACTTCAGTGGTATCTGCCCCGATGGTTACATTATTTCCGTATGGGAAAGCGATAAGGTCTTCTAACGTTAGACCGGAAGTAATCACATAATAAGTAGTGTACCAGTTTTTCCCCACAGTGACAAAGCGCTGTTCCAGAAGACCGTTGCTGTCCTGCACGTAGACGTAGAAGTTTCCCATGCTGTCTTTTTGAACAAACCAGGACGCCAGACCAATGGAGGAGTCGGAAGCTTCGGTCTGCTGTGCAATCGTCAGTTCCACGTATGTACCGCTCTCAACATCAACCGGATCGTCGATCAGGGCATAGAACGCATAATACGCGAGGGAAGAATCCCCGATACTTATATGGTCGTCGGTTTGCGGGTAGTCCGGAATTTCTTTTATGACAGCTGTGAAAGAGGCATTGGCATACGAGGCAGTTCCGGTAACGATATTCCCGACCGCGACAGAGTCCAGTTCCTGTTCGCTGACATATCCTTTTGCGTAAAGACCTTCCGTGCTGATGATTTTTACAAAATTGTTGTTGTCGTCCAGCGGGATGCCGGAAAGGTCGCCGATGCTGAGCACGGTTCCGGTCACGCTGCTTTTGACGGTTTTTTTATCTACGACGCGCTGCGCGTTGGAAACAGCGAGCTCCTGTTTCCTGACGTTCAGCTCCTGCTCTTTGATCGTTTCCTGAAGAGTTTCGATTTCCTCTTCGGTCACGCCATTCTCACTGCTGTATCCGTAATCATAAGAAGAATCGCCCCAGTCGTCCCAGCTAAACTCTGATTCGTTCTCATAAGCGGTGTCGGAATTCAAAAGACCGTGAGAGAACATCAGAGCAAGCAGGGTATCCGCGTTCCATACCAGAAGCATCTGCTCTGCGTCCAACGCCAGGTACTGCTCGTACAGATTCTGCAGATCGGCTAAAAATGAGTCGCTGGTCTCATCCAGATCCCGGATGCCGAGTGCGATGCTGTACGCTTTCAGAGTATCCAGGACAGAAGGGGATTCCTCAGAAAGCAGTACAGCCCAGGTACTGCCGAGTGAAGCGTAAACGTTTATGGCATAATTAAGTTCCTCCCAGGTCATATCCTCCGGGCTGAGGGAGGCTGCCGCATACTTTACATAAGCGAGACAGACGGACTGGTATGCTTCTTCCAGAGCGGCTGAAAGAGAACTGCCATCCTCAATGCCGGAGAGATAGCAAAGCGTTTCATCACTTAAGATATAATTTTCCATATACGGATCCTCACCTGCGATCTCTGCACGCGGTACAGCCAGGTACATCTGATAAAAGGCGATCGCATTCTGGTAATCGGATTCTGAAGGAGAAGCGGTCTCCATCAGCAGTTCGTCCGCCATCAGCAGGAAAGTGCTGACATCGGCGGCAATGCCGGTGTCTTCCGCGGGAGAAGCTTCGGTTTCCGTCTCGGATTTAGCCGGAGCGGTTTCGGTTTCCATCTCGGAATTAACCGGGGCGGTTTCGGCTTCTGACTCTGCCGCATCTTCAGAAGAGGGTTCTGTTACGCTTTCAGCAGCAGACTCTGTCTGTGATTCAGATGTGCTTCCGAATTCAGTGGAAAGCTCTGTCTGCGGCCTGGCAGCAGTATTTTCCAGGGATTCCAGCATATCCAGCTGCGTGACATATTTTTTTGCGGTGCTGCTTAATTCTTCGTAAGCATCCCGGGCTTTTTGTGCAGCTGCCGACGGATCCTCCTGCGCGGCTGCTTCTGTGATCAGAAGGTCAACATAATACGCGCAGACGTGTTCCATCAGGACGGCGCAGCTTTCCAGGGTGCTGAGCTCGTCCTCATCGAGAAGGCCAGTCACGGAATCTTTAAGGACATACGTAACGGTGACATCACCATCGACCGTTTCTTCTGTGAATTCCCCGGCGAGTGTTCCATAATAGAACTCCGCGGCGGTAAGCAGCGCCTCTTCAATGTCATCAGAAGTCACATCCTCTTCAAAATCATCCAGAAAGGCGGCAAGCTCGCTCATCAGGGCTTCGAAGCCGGTCACAGCAGCACGGATGGTTGCGGCTGTCTCTGCATCCGGTTCGATAGTCTCAATATCTTCGATCATAAGACCGGAATGATCAGAATCACCGTTTTCAGAATCAGTGCCTGCGGAACCCTCGATTCCGGAATCGGAACGATCCGCGGCTGGCTCCGTGCTGTTTTCTGTTTCATATGTATCATCATCGTCCGGGAGGATTGCGTCATCTGCATAGACTTCATAGACAGATGATGAGGCCGTCCTTACAGACGATGTGTCTTTTAAGGAGGCAGACGTGGTCGTGCCGGTGTATTTTGCCAGCTGCTTGTTGTACCCTTTTAACCTGAGCTCCTCCTGCTGCAGATGAATCTGCTCGATTTTAAGCATCAGCTCCTGCCGGGTCATCTCATACGAGAAGAGAGCCGTTCCTTCGGTGACCGTATCTCCGGCTGACACGTAGATCTCGGCTATGGAATACTCGGCATTTAAGGTGATATTCTGGGATACTCTGGAAGTGACAATTCCCTCAGATGTGATTCCGTCAGAAAAAGAGGATGCATCCAGCGCGACGTTTGCCACGGGCGTGACTTCCACGGGCGCGGCTTTGCCAATCGAATGATAAGCGGTGTAGACGCCGCCGGCGATGAGCGCACCGGTAAGTGCGACGCTGATGAGTGCTGTTCGGATTTTCATAAGTCTCTCCCTTATTCTGCAGAAATATCGTAACTGTTCAGTACCTTCACAGTTACGAAATATCATAATACTCGACCGCATCGCCTTCCGAAATGTTATCCTGCGGATACGCGATGTAGTCGTCGGCTTCCAGACCGTCCAGAATCTCGTATTCGCATAGGCCTTCGTCATAGTCGCCGAGCGTGATCTCATGCTTTTCTATCACGTTGGATGGACCGGCAAACCATACGTAAGCACAGCCGTCTTCCTGCAGGATATAGTATTCCGAGAGCCACAGGCCATCTTTGCTTTCGTCCTGCCCATTATCAATCTCAATCGTAACATGCTGCCCGAGTATCATGCCTTCATCGTCGTCCGGTTCTACGTAAAATGGATAGGAGACCGTTTCGGAAGATTCATAGTAGCTGGATTGGGAAGCGGAATCATCTTCTTCCGGTTCGAGGTCGATTTCAGTGATCGTCCCCGTCCATTTGATATCAGAATCGATTCGGGAGCGCAGGATGACGGTCATGCCTTCCTCGATATCAAGAAGATTCAGTTCGTTGAGTGTGCCCCTTACCTGAAATCTTTCATTCGATACGATGGTCATATAGGCGCTTTCTCCTGAACTATTGAGAGAGTCTTCGGACGAGTCCGGCGGGGTGATGGACTGTACGGTGCCGGACAGTTCGGCAGTCACGATGGAAGCATCAATGGTCTCCTGCAGGGCATCCATTTCCAGTTCTTTTTCCTGAATATCGTATTCCAGAACTTTGATCTGGTTCTGACATACCAGTATGTCCAGATAAACATTTGTTTTGTCATCCTCATCCGTGTAGGTTTTCTGAAGCTTTTCATCGGCAGCCATCTGTTTTTCATACTGTTCGATCTCCAGTTCATATTGTTCGATATCGAGCTTTGCCTGCGCGAGACTTTGTTCGTCATCGGTGGTATCATATGAAAAAAGCTTCTGACCTTCGGTCACGGTGTCGCCTTCTTCGACGAAGCATTCGTCCAGCGTGCGCCCGTCATCCAGCGTGATGGATAAGGTCTCCTGCGCTTCTACCTGGCCGGACCAGGTCTCGATGACGCCGGATCCGCTGCCATAACCGGTAATGGCCGAAACGGTCATGACATACACCGCGTCGTCACTGTCGGAGGAGATACGTTCTGTCAAAGAGGATTGATTCATATAGTAATACGCGCCGCAGCCGGCGCCGATGAGCGCGACGGCGAGGACGGGGATGAGCAGCTTCTTCATAATCGTTCCTTTCCCTCGTAACTGTGAAAGTATTGAACAGTTACTATTGATTATAACTTTATTTACAACTTTTTCAATATTGTAATGCTTAGAAAAATCTTAATGAGGTACTTTTCTTTCAGAATGAAATGGATTAAGATAGAGGAAAAACGGGAGAGAGATCCATGAAAAATACAACCTTGTGCTATATTGAGAAAAACGGCTCGTACCTGATGCTGCATCGGGTGAAAAAGGAGCATGATATCAATCACGGCAAATGGATCGGTGTCGGCGGAAAGTTTGAGCCTTTTGAGACTCCGGAGGAATGCCTGTTAAGAGAAGTAAAAGAGGAGACGGGGCTTCACCTTCTTGAATATCGTCTGCGCGGGATTATCACATTTGTGCAGGATGAGGAGACAGAATACATGTTCCTGTATACGGCGGATTCTTTTGAAGGGGAGCTGATTCCCTGCGATGAGGGGGAACTGGCCTGGATTCCGAAAAAGGAAATATGGAAGCTGAGATTATGGGAAGGCGATCGGGAATTTCTGCGGCTGCTGGAGGAAGACAGTGAGTTTTTCTCCATGAAGCTGGTCTATGAGGGAGAACATCTGGCGGAAGTGAGGACGAAGGTTTATCCGATGCGCTGTATCTGATAAATTTTCCTGTTTCCGGCGGCTCATTTTACAATAAGTTTGATTGCGTTCGCTATAAATGACAAAACCGACGAGGAAAAATGAAAGATTTTTTACACGCACTTTCCTTGACAGATGCCGATTTGTATTATATAAATAGTGATGGAAAATTGTATTAATTCCAAAACAACTATTTCAATCTGGTTCAAAATGCCCGCGTGTGATCGATAAATGCAGCGCGGTCGGTATGAATACAGAACTATGAAAGAAAGAGGTAGAAAGAACTATGGCAAATCTGGATTTGACAAAGTACGGTATCAATGGAGTTACGGAAATCGTGCACAATCCTTCTTACGAGACCCTGTTCGAGGAAGAGATGAAGCCTGAGCTTACCGGATATGACAAGGGTCAGCTTTCCGAGCTCGACGCGGTGAATGTTATGACCGGCGTTTACACCGGACGTTCCCCGAAAGACAAGTACATCGTTATGGATGAGAATTCAAAGGACACCGTATGGTGGACGACGGAAGGTTACAAGAATGACAACCATCCGATGAGCGAAGAGACCTGGGCTACTGTTAAGAAGCTGGCACAGGAAGAGCTTTCCGGCAAGAGACTCTTCGTCGTAGACGCATTCTGCGGCGCAAACAAGGATACCCGCATGGCGATCCGCTTCATGATGGAAGTGGCATGGCAGGCACACTTTGTTGAGAATATGTTCATCAAGCCGTCAGCAGAAGAGCTTGAGAACTTCGAGCCGGATTTTGTAGTATATACCGCTTCCAAGGCGAAGGTTGACAATTATAAAGAGCTGGGTCTGAATTCCGAGACCTGCGTAGCGTTCAACATCACAAGCCGTGAGCAGGTCATCCTGAACACATGGTACGGCGGCGAGATGAAGAAGGGTATGTTCTCCATGATGAACTACTATCTGC